>JBJKPA010000262.1:0-7181 GCA_046706905.1 Gemmatimonadaceae bacterium | reverse complement strand
ATGCGGAAGTGCGCGTGCAGCACGCGCCCGTCGGCCAGCGCGATGAGCTGGTGCTTGCCGCGCCGCGTCACATCGGCGATCCGCGCCCCCGCGAGTGACGCGACCACCGCCGCCGGCACCCGGCGGGCGAGGCTCGGATGCCGCAGCTCGGCGTGCACGATCGTCCGCCCGCGCACGGCGCGGCGCAGCAGGCGGACGGCGTGTTCGACTTCGGGCAGCTCGGGCATCGGGGAACGGCCGGTTGACGTGGAGCCGGGGACCGGGCAAGATGCGCCCGTGACGAGCGGAACTCAATCGGCCGACGCCCCCCGCAACGCCGGCGGCGCGCGCTCCGACGCGGTGCGCCGCGTGCTGGCCGTCGTGCTGGTACTCAACGCCCTGGTCGTGGCGATCAAGCTCGCCGTGGGCCTGCGCACGCACTCGCTGGCCGTGCTCGGCGCCGCGCTCGAGTCGGGGCTCGACACGCTGAACAACGTGATCGGGATGGTCCTCGTGTCGATCGCCGCCCGCGGCCCCGACGAGGACCATCCCTGGGGCCATGCCAAGTTCGAGACGATCGGCACGATCGGCATCGTCGGCTTCCTGTCCATCTCCTGCTTCGAGCTGCTGCGCGCGTCGATCGCGTCGCTGGTCCATGCGCGCACGCCGCACCCGGCGTCGATGGCCGAGCTGAGTGTGATGGCCGTCACAGTCGTCGCGAACGCCGGGATCGTGTGGTATGAACGGCGCGCCGGCCGCCGGCTGGGCAGCGCGTTCCTGGCCGCCGACGCCGCGCACACGGCGAGCGACATCTTCGTCACCCTGCTCGCCATCGCCTCGCTGGTGCTCACCCGGGCCGGCGCTCCCCGCGCCGACGCCGTGCTCGGCCTCGCCGTGGCCCTGCTCATCGCCTGGACGGGGTGGCAGATCCTGCGTCAGTCGGTGCCCATCCTCGTCGACGCCCGGGCGATGGACGCCGACGCGCTGCGCGCCATCGCGCTCGCCATTCCGGGAATCCTCGACGTGCGCATGGTGCGCTCGCGGGCCACGGCGTCCGGACAGTTGTTCGTCGAGATGACCATTGTCGTATCGGGCACCTGGAGCGTGGAGGAGGCCCACCGGCTGGCCGATGCGGTGGAACGGGAGGTCGAGCGGGCGGCGGGCAACGCCGAAGTGGTGGTACACGTCGAGCCGGATTGACGATTCTCCCGCTTGCGCGCCGGCCCGTCCGATACAACATTTGTGAGTCCACACCCGGGTGCGCATGGCTCCGCTTCCTCAACGGTCCCTTCGGCACGAATACGAGTTGTACGTCGAAGAGGAGATTGAGAACTACAAGGAATCCATCGATCGCTCGGCGCTGCTGAGCATCGGGGACGAAGCGGTGTCGCGGCTCTCGTCGGGGGATCAGATCCTCCTCACCGAGCTGCTGCTCTGCGACGAGGTGAACCGGATCATCTTCAAGCGGCTGCGGCTGCCCGGGTACACCACCTGGCGCCGCAAGCGGCTGCGGCTGGCCAAGGAGCGCCGCCGTCCCGAGCACTGGGGCCTCACCGCCGATCACGTCGCGGTGCGCGCCATGGCGCAGGCGAGCGAGGGGCGCGTGCTCGTGGCCGGCGACACCGACGAGGGCTCGGCGCTCTATCTCGCCGCGAACGGATGCGAGGTGACCACCGTGCACCGCGAGGACCAGATCCTGCAGCGCGTGCTGATGGCGGCGAACGACGCGGGGCTGGCCGAGCGCGTGCGCGCGGTGGCCGCCGATCTCACCACCTGGGAGCCCGACGCGCCGCTGACCACGGTGATCTGCACGCCGGCGGCGCTGGCCGGCCTCAACATGAAGGCGCGGCGGCGGGTGATCGAGGTGCTCCAGTCGGCCACGGCCGAGGGCGGATTGCACGTCATGCAGACCATCGGCACGACCAAGCGGCGGGCGATGGTGTCGCTGGACGAGCTGCGGAAGCGGTATCGCGGCTGGTCGGTGACGGTGGACGAATCGGGCGGCGGGGCGGCGGTGAACACGTTCATGGCGCGGAAGGAGATCGCCTAGAGCGTATCGGAACGACACGGATTGCACCGGTCCGTGTGTGTCAACGAGCGACAAGCTGGCGCACAGCGCGCGAGCCCGTCGCTCGTTCCGCGTTGTGGCGCAACGACTTCGCTACTGACCGGGGTTGGCACCGCGTGTGCTAACGAAGGCGGCGTCTGCGTCGCCGTAGGGGTGACGCGACCGGGGCGGGCGGCGATCCGTTCTCGCCGCCTGGCCCCGGGTACACCGAGTGAGCGGCAGTGGTGATTCTATATGAAGGCAGAGCGCAAGGTGGGGAAGGAGCTGGAGCCGGTGGGGATCGTGATCTCGCAGGGATGGCAGGAGGAGAAGCCCTCGGTGTTCAGCGCGTACGTCTGGGGCCCGGCGCCGGAGGATGGCGCGGGGAAGGGCAAGCCGGTGGCGGCGTAGCGCCGGCTTCGCGACGGACGAGGGAACCCGCGCCGGCGATATTTAGCCGGCGCTTGCTTTTTGCAGGCGGGTCGCGCGCGACGGTCGCCCATCAGAGGATTCAAAAGAAGAAAGCCGACGCGCGGTGCGCGTCGGCTTTCTCGTACCACTTCGAAGAGATGCTTACTTTCTCTTCTTGCGGCCGCCCTTCTTCGCCGCCTTTTTCGCCGTGCGGCGCTTGGCGGTCTTGCGGCCTTTCTTCGCGGCCTTGCGGGCCTTCTTTGCAGCTGCCATGGTCAAATCTCCAATCTTGGAGGTTGATCACTCGACCGATCCCCCGGTGGATCGGCGAGCCAGCGACCGGAGGCCGAAGCCTTCGACCGCCGCCGCATCCGACTCCGCGGAGTCGGATGAAGCCTGCGCCGCCGCCTCAGTGAGCGCGACGGAAAAGCTGCCAACGGTTGTGATCAGTGCTGTATGATTCGAACGACGACTGGGTATGAAAAACGCCACACGCCGGGAAGCGCGTGGCGGGATCGAACGGATCGCGAACGGCAGGCGGAGGGACGACGAGCGCGCCGACGACATCATCGGTCGTGGCCTGTTGCGCCTGCGGGAGAAACGCTCGTCGCGATGAACCCACCGAGTATCCTCGTGTTCGCGTCAATAGTTACTCCGCGCGAATATAGGAACGGTCCAAATCGCGCGCAATAGCGAGTTTACGTTTCGCGCGCCGCGCCGCGCGCACTACCGCCGCCCGTTGCGCAATGCGAGTTTCCAATCGCACCGCGTTTTGCGGTGCCGAATGTCACAACGCACACAAGCAGCGAGGCACCTGTGAGAGCGCTGGTCAAGCCGTCTGCAGCTCCCGGTTTCGTTCTGCGGGAAGTTCCCGAGCCCACCATTCGCGACGACGAAGTGCTCATTCGCGTCCATGCCACCGGCGTCTGCGGCACCGACGTGCACATCTACGATTGGGACGCGTGGGCCCAGGGCCGGTGCAAGCCGCCGTTCGTGGTCGGCCACGAATTCGCCGGCGAGGTCACGCAGGTCGGCGGCCTCGTCACCGACGTCCACGTCGGCGATCGCGTGACCGCCGAGGGGCACATCGTGGACGGCCGGTGCCTGCTCTGCCGCACCGGCAACTCCCACGTCTGTCCCCACACGAAGATCATCGGCGTCGACCGCGACGGCTGCTTCGCCGACTACATCGCGATGCCCGCCACCAACGTCTGGCACCTCGACGACAACGTGTCGTTCGACGTCGGCGGCATCCACGACCCGATGGGCAACGCGTTCCACACCGCGCTCACCGCCGAGATCCCCGGCGCGACGGTGCTCATCACCGGGTGCGGCCCGATCGGCCTGTTCGCCGTCGGCATCTGCAAGGCCGCCGGCGCCTCGCGCATCATCGCGTCCGACGTCAACGAGACGCGCCTCGCCCTTGCCCGCCGCATGGGCGCCCACGACGTCGTGCACCCGAACGAGGCCGCCGCCGCCGTGAAGGCGGCCACCGACGGCCTCGGCGTGGACGTCGTGCTCGAGATGTCCGGCGTCCCCTCGGCCATCCACCAGGCCCTCGACCTCGTGCGCGTCGGCGGCCGCGTGCAGATGCTCGGCATTCCCGCCAAGCCGATGGAGATCAACCTCGCCAGCGAGGTCATCTTCAAGGGGATCACGATCTACGGCGTGATCGGACGCCGGATGTACGACACCTGGCACCAGGTGACACGCTTCCTGCGCTCCGGTATGTTCGACCCGACCCCCGTCATCACCCATCGCTTTCCGCTCGAGGCCTACGACGACGCCATCCAGGCGATCAAGACGGGCGCGGCGGGCAAGGTGATCTTCGAAATCAGCTAACGGAGTGGCGGTGCAATGTCCGTGAATCAGCGATTCGTCAAGGAACTCGGCGCGACCATCGACCAGCTCAAGGCCGACCGCGTATACAAGCGACTCAACCACCTCGAATCCCCGCAGGCCGCGCGGGTGCGCATGGAGGGCCGCGGGGAGGTCATCATCCTCTCCTCCAACAACTACCTCGGGCTCTGCGACCAGTCGGAGGTCGTGCGGGCCGGCATCGAGGGCCTGGAGAAGTTCGGCGCCGGCACGGGGAGCGTGCGCTTCATCTGCGGCACCTTCACCGTGCACCGCGACCTCGAGGCGGCGCTCGCGCGCTTCGTCGGCACCGAGGCCGCGATGAGCTACGTGAGCTGCTGGAACGCCAACGAGGGACTCACCTCGACCATCGTCCAGGAAGGGGACTTCGTGGTGAGCGATGCGCTCAACCACGCCTCGATCATCGACTCCATCCGCCTGGCCAAGGCGATCACCAAGTGCACGACCGCCGTGTACAAGCACGGCGACCTGGACGACCTGCGCGAGAAGCTGCGCGGCGCCAAGTCCGCCGGCCGGCGCGTCATCTGGACCGACGGCGTGTTCTCCATGGAAGGCGCGATCGCCAAGCTCCCCGACCTCGTCCAGATCGCGCGCGACCACGACGCGGTGCTCGTCGTGGACGACTCGCACGCCACCGGCGTGCTGGGCAAGACGGGACGCGGCACCGCCGAGCACTACGGCCTGCTGGGCCAGGTGGACGTGATCACCTCCACGCTCGGCAAGGCGCTGGGCGGCGCCGCCGGCGGGTTCACCGCCGGCCCCGCGGTGCTCACCGACTACCTCATTCAGCGCTCGCGTCCGCAGCTCTTCTCCAACGCCCTGCCGCCCACCGTCGCGGCCAGCGCACTGGCCGCGGTGGAGTACATCGAGCGGCATCCCGAACGGGTCCAGGCGCTGCGCGACAACGCGCGCTACTTCCGCGAGATGATCCTCGATGCCGGGTTCAAGCCGCTTCCCGGCGAGACCCCCATCGTCCCGATCATCGTGGGCGAAACGGCGGCCGCCATCCAGATGTCCGACATGCTCCTCGACGAGGGGGTGTTCGTGACCGGCTTCGGCTTCCCGGTGGTGCCCCAGGGCCAGGCCCGAGTCCGCTGCCAGATCTCGGCGGCCCATACGCGGGACGACCTCAATACCGCCATCGAGGCCTTTAAGAAGGTCGGGAAGAGACTCAAGCTCATCTGATAGTAGGACGGTAGGACGGTAGGACGGTAGGACGGTTGACTGCGTGACGTGGTTCACCGTCCTACCGTCAAACCGTCCTACCGTCCAACCAGGGGTGGGGGGCCAGGAAGGGCGTAAGGGAGGGGGGCCTGTGACGGGGTGACCCCTCCCCTCGTCCGTGTCACGGGACACCGAACCCAACCCCAGAGGACCCGTATGAAAGCGATCCGATCGCTGGCGGCGGCCGCCGCGCTCCTGATGCTCGTGCCCGTCGCCGCCCAGGCTCAGGCCCCGCGCCCGTTCCAGAATTCCTGGTTCTGGGGCATCAAGGGGGGCGGTACGTTCATCTCCGCGCCAAGCAAGGCGAATCTCACCGCCGGCCTGGCCGGCATCGACTGGCTCATCACCCGCGACCGGGGCGGATTGTACGTCTCGTTCGACCAGTCCTTCCTGTCGCAGTACGCCGTGCTCGCCGACTCGGTGCAGTCCACCGACGTGCCGAGCGTGGTGAACCTCAAGGACATGCGCCGGATCTCGGTGCTGCTCATGGGCTATCCGGGATCCAGCGACCGGTATCATCCGTACGTCGGCCTCGGCATGGTCTATACCCAGGTCGGGTCCGTGAAGCCCACCACGGCCTACGGGTCGTCGGACCAGTACTCGCTGGCCCAGTCCATCATCCAGCAGTACAAGTCGGTCTTCTCGCCGGCGGTGATGCTCGGGATCCAGGTCCAGCGCAGGAACACCGGGTTCTTCGTTCAGGCCATGGGCTGGCAGGCGAACTCGAACTTCTTCCTGTACAACTCGCACGGCTTCAACGCTTCGCTCGAAGCCGGCATTCGCTACAACTTCGGCAGCTCGGTTTCCGCCACGAACTGAGCGGCCCGCTTCGCGACGCGGCGGGCGCGGATCGTCACGATCCGCGCCCGCCGTCGTTTCGTTCCCCCGGCTACGGACCGGGCTTCGGCTTCCGGTCGAGCACGACCTCGATCACGCGCAGCATGTTTCCACCCAGGATCTTGGCCACGTCGGCGTCGGAATAGCCGCGTGCGATCAGGCCCTGCGCGATCTCCGGCAGGTAGGTGACGTCGGGCATCCCCTCGGGGACCAGGCCGTCCACGCCATCGAAGTCGCTGCCGATTCCCACGTGATCCACGCCGGCCACGCGCGCGATGTGATCGAAGTGATCGAGCAGCAGCGACAGCGGCGGGCGGGCCAGGGCCTGCAGCCGCGCCCGGGTCGTCGAATCGGCCCACTGATCGATGGCCGCCGTGTCGGCGCCCGGCTGCCGGCGCCGGGCCTCGGCCTGCGCGTCGACGTCGTGCCGGATGCTGTCCACCGCGGCGCCGAACTTCGGATCGAGGAAGGCGGAGAAGAAGTTCACGTCCACCACGCCGTCGTTGCGGGCGACGGCGCGCAGCATGTCGTCGCTCAGATCGCGCACGTGCCCGCCGATGGCGCGCGCGCTGGAGTGCGAGGCGATGATCGGGTCCTTGCTCGTCGCAAGCACGTCGGCGAACGTCGAGTCCGACACGTGCGAGACGTCGATCAGCATGCCCAGCCGGTTCATCTCGCGCACCACGTCCTTGCCGAAGTCGGTGAGCCCGCCCGTGCGCGTGCCGTTCACGCCGATCGACGAGCCCGCCCAGTCGTTGCCGTTGTTCCAGGTGAGGGTCAGGTACCGCGCCCCCTGGGCGTACAG
>JBJKPA010000261.1:0-2595 GCA_046706905.1 Gemmatimonadaceae bacterium | reverse complement strand
GCCGCTGGCCGTGGACCGCGACGCCGCGACCCTCGACCGGCAGGCGACGGCCAATCCGCCCGCGGCCGCGTCGCCCACCGATCTCGCCTACGTGATCTTCACCTCGGGGTCCACCGGCGAGCCCAAGGGCGTGCTGATCGAGCATCGGAGCCTGGTCAACTACGCCTGGTGGGCCAACGGGCTGTACTGCCGCGGCGAACGCCTCGCCTGGCCGCTCTTCTCCTCGCTGGCGTTCGACCTCACCGTGACCTCGATCTTCACGCCGCTCATCTCCGGCGGCCGCATCGTGGTGTACTGCGACGACGCCTGGGTGCACGGCACGGTGATCGTGGGCGTCGTCGAGGACAACGCGGTGGACATCGTGAAGCTCACGCCCGCCCACCTGACGATCCTCCGCGACCTCGACCTGAGCCGGAGCCGCCTCCGCCGCTTCATCCTGGGCGGCGAGGACCTCAAGACCGAGCTGGCGCGCGCCGTCACGCAGAAGTTCCCGCACCCGATCGAGATCTACAACGAGTACGGGCCCACCGAGGGCACGGTGGGGTGCATGACGCACCGCTACGACGCCGCGCGCGACACGGGAACGTCGGTGCCGATCGGCGTGCCGGCCGCGAATGCCGGCGTGTACGTCCTGGACGACGAATTCCGCCCGGTCGGCGTCGGCGTCGTCGGCGAGATGCACCTCGCCGGGGACAACCTGGCGCGCGGATATCTCGACGACGCCGCGCTCACCGAGGCGCGATTCCCGACCGTGGCCGACCCGCGCGCCGCCGTATCGCTCGACGACGGATCCGGGCGCGGCGCGCCGCCGCTGCGCGTGTATCGCACCGGCGACCTGGCCCGGTGGACGGCGGACGGCCGGATGGAGTTCCTGGGCCGGGCCGACGACCAGGTGAAGGTGGGCGGCGCGCGCGTGGAGCTGGGCGAGGTCGAGGCGCGCCTGCTCGAGATGCCGGGCGTCGGCTCGTGCGCCGTCACCGTGGCGATCGCGTCGCGTGCGTCGGCGCCGGCCGCCGACGTGCGGCACTGCACGCGCTGCGGCGTGGCGTCCAACCTGCCCGGGACGACGTTCGACGACGCCGGCGTGTGCAACTGGTGCCGGTCGTACGACGAGTACGCCGCCAAGGCGGAGGCGTACTTCAAGAGCCGCGACGAGTTCGCCGCGCTGGCCGACCGGATGCGGGCCGAGCGCACCGGCGCCTACGACTGCCTGGCCCTGTTCAGCGGCGGGAAGGACAGCAGCTACATGCTCTACAAGCTGTGCGAGCTGGGCCTCAAGCCGCTCGTCTTCTCCCTCGACAACGGCTTCATCTCCGACGAGGCCAAGGCGAACATCCGCCGCGTGGTCGAGGCCCTGGGCGTGGACCACGTGTTCGGCAGCACCCCGCACATGAACGCGATCTTCGTGGACAGCCTCAACCGGTTCTCGAACGTCTGCAACGGGTGCTTCAAGACCATCTACACCCTCGCCATCGCGACGGCGCGCGAACGGGACATCCGGTTCATCGTGACCGGCCTGTCGCGCGGCCAGTTCTTCGAGACGCGGCTCACCCCCGACGTCTTCCAGCGCGACGACTTCGACCCGGCCCGGCTGGACGCGATGGTCCTCGAGGCGCGCAAGGCGTATCACCGCCGCGCCGACGCGGTCTCGTGCCACATCGCGCTCGACGCGCTCGACGGCGACGACGCGCTGGACGGCATCGAGTTCGTGGACTTCTACCGCTACTGGAGCGTGCCGCTCACCGAGCTGTACGGCACGCTCGAGCGGCACGGCACCTGGGCGCGGCCGTCCGACACCGGCCGCTCCACCAACTGCACGATCAACGAGCTGGGCATCTACCTCCACAAGAAGCAGCGCGGCTACCACAACTATTCCCTGCCGTACAGCTGGGACGTGCGCCTGGGCCAGAAGACGCGTGAGGAGGCGATGGAGGAGCTGGAGGACGAGATCGACGTCCCCCGCGTGGAAGCGATCATGCGCCGGATCGGCTACGTGGAGCCGCCGGCGCCCGCCGAATCGGGCCCCGCGCGGCTCGTCGCCTACTACACGAGCGACGCCCCGATTCCGGCCCGCGACCTCCGCGCGCATCTCGCCGAGCGGCTGCCCGAGTACATGCTGCCGGCGCAGTTCGTGCGGCTCGACCGCCTCCCGCTCACCTCCAACGGCAAGGTGGACCGCAAGGCGCTGCCCGCACCGTCGCACGAACGCGCCGAGCCGGACCAGGAGGTGACCGGTCCGCGCACGGCGACCGAGCGGGCGCTGGCCGGGATCTGGTGCGAGCTGCTCGACCTGTCCGAGGTCGGCGTGGACGACGACTTCTTCGAGATCGGCGGCTCGTCGCTGCTCGCGATCCAGATGGTGACCCGGATGCAGACCGCGTTCGCCGTGGACGTGGGGCTCCAGCACCTGTTCGAGGGCCCGACGATCGCGGGCCTCGCCGCGGCGGTGGACGCGCTCACGCCTCGCTGAGCCGGGGGCGCGGCCACCGGTGCGCGGCTAGAAGTTCGTCCACCACTCCCCTTCGAACCGGGACAGCACGGCCCGCTCGCCGAGCATGGCGAGGGCCAGGTCCGGCCGGCGGGCGTGCACCAGGG
>JBJKPA010000260.1:0-4149 GCA_046706905.1 Gemmatimonadaceae bacterium | reverse complement strand
TGTGACGTTCGGGTGACACCGGCGCGCTTCCAGGCGGCGCCGTGCCCCACCGAGATTGGCCGGCGGGGTCGTCCGCGCCCCGGCGCCCGCGCCCCGGCGCCCGCGCCACCGAGGTTGGCCGCCAGTTCGTCCGTCCGCGGGCGCCGGGGCGCGGACGACCCCGCCGGCCAATCTCGGTGGGGCACGGCGCCGCCTGGAAGCGCGCCGGTGTCACCCGAACGTCACACGCTCGCCATCAGGCTGTCGCGTCGCGCGACGAGGATTGACGCCCTGGCACGCAGGAAGCGGCCACGGACATCACCCCCAGGGCCACCGGTCCCGAGCGCGACACGATCGCCGCACGAGCCCGCGGGTGCGGGGTGCCAGAAGGAGGTTCGACATGAGGCTGCTCATCTCGTTGCTGGCCGCGCTCGGCCTGACGCTCACCCTGGCTTCGGCAAGCCTCGCCGCGAGCGGACCGCCGACGGTCGGCTTCTACGCAGACGGCGCTCTGTACCGGACGGTCGGCACCCCCACGGACTTCAGTTCGACGGGAGCACCGGTCGGCTCGTTCGAGCCGATCTACGTGCTTGGGGGAGACCTGGTGAACGTCGCGGCGGCCGCGCCGGGGCAGTTGGGCTTCCGTGGAGGGCGCTGGATGGTGCTCCCGGTCACGTGGAGCGCGGGCGTCACGCCATTCCAGTTGACCAGCGGCACGCAGGTGCTGCAGGCGGCGCAGGCCGGGGAGCTGACGATCAGCACGGTGCCGGCCCGTGAGTTCGAGTGCCCGGTCATCCCAGTCGCGCGCGGGTGACTTGGCTCGACGGTGTCCATCTCGTTCGCCGGGCCGGGATACCAGGGTGCGCGCCGACCGTACGATAGGCAGGTGAACGCGCCGCGGCCGCCGATCCTCGTGGTGGATGACGACCCCAAGATCGTTCGTCTGGTCCGCGCGTACCTCGAGCGCGAGGGGTTCAGGGTCGTGGAGGCGGGTGACGGGCGAACAGCGCTCGCGGCAGTCGCCCTGGAGGAGCCGGCCCTCGTGATCCTGGACCTGATGCTGCCCGAGGTCGAGGGGATGACGGTGCTGCGCGCGCTTCGGCGCCGCTCCTGCCTGCCGGTGGTCGTGTTGTCGGCCCGGGGTGCCGTGGGCGACCGCATCGGGGCGCTCGGCGAAGGGGCCGATGACTACGTCGTCAAGCCGTTCTCTCCGGCCGAGCTCGTGCTCCGCGTGCGGCGGGTGCTCGACCGGGCCGGGGAGACCGGCGCGCGCGACGACGGCGGGACGCCGCCTGCGCTTCTCCGGCATGCGGACCTGACCGTCGACCTGGAGCGACACGAGGTGCGGCAGGAGGGACGGCTGGTCCAGCTCACCGCGATCGAGTTCCGCCTCCTCGCGGCGTTGATCGGCGCCGGCGGTCGGGTCCTCACGCGCGAGCGCCTCCTCGACGCCCTCTACGGCCATGCGGAGGGCGAGGTGCTGGATCGCTCGATCGACGTGTACGTGGGTCGCCTGCGCGACAAGCTCGGCGACGACGTGGAGCGACCGCGCTACGTCGCGACGGTGCGCGGCGTGGGCTACCGCGCAGCGGCACCCTGATGATCGGGCGCCACCTGGGGGGCGTCGCAGCGCGCATCGTTGCTGTCTCGCTGTCCGTCCTGGCCGTCGCTGTCGCGGTGATCGCTCTCGGCGTGCTGTGGGTGGGTGCCCGCTCGTTCGAGAACCTCATGATGGCCCACGGCCAGTCCGCGGCCGAGGCCGGGCTGATGTTCGAGCAGACCGTCACGATCGTCTTCCTGGCTGCGGCCGGGATCGCCGCGGCGGCCTGTGTGCTCCTGGCCGTCGTGCTGGCTCGGCGTCTCACCCGACCGCTCGACGCGCTGGCCCGTGCCGCGCGCCAGATCGCGGCCGGTGATCTCGGTGTCCGCGTGCCGCGCCACGGGCCCGAGGAGATCGTGTCGCTGGCCGATTCGTTCAACCAGATGGCGGAGGCGCTCACCGAGCAGGAGCGGTTGCGCCGCGAGTTCGTCTCCAACGCTTCACACGAGTTGCGCACCCCGCTGACGAACCTGCAGGGCTATCTGGAGGCGCTGCGCGACGGCGTGGTGCCGCCGGACACGGCGACGTTCGATTCGTTGCGCGAGGAGGTCGATCGGTTGAGCCGCCTGGCAAGCTCCCTCGAGGTCCTCGCGGGAGGGGAGGCGACGAACGACGAGGAGGTGCCGACCGAGCTGGATCTGGTGGCCACGATTCGCACCGCGGTTGAGCTGGTTCAGCCGGCGCTCCGTCGGCGCGAGGTCGGGGTGGAGCTGGCGCTTCCCGCCTCCCTGTCGGTCGATGCACGAGCTGACCAGCTCAGCCAGGTACTGGCGAACCTGCTGCAGAACGCCGCGCGGTATACCCCCGACGGGGGACGTGTGGTGATCCGCGCCGAACCGCGCCCGGGCAGCGTGCTCGTCACTGTCGCGAACACGGGCTCGGGCATCCCTGCCACCGACCTCCCCCACGTCTTCGAGCGCTTCTATCGCGTGGAGAAGTCGCGGGACCGGGCACGCGGGGGTGCCGGGATCGGGCTCGCCATCGTCAAGCAACTCGTGGAGGCCGGCGGTGGCCGCGTGGGGGTCGAATCGGACGGGCGCTGGACGAGCTTCTGGTTCAGTCTGCCGGCCTGAGGCGCGGGACCGGGTCGCTCGAGACGCTTGACCGACGGCTTGCCGTGGCTGCAATGAGCCACCGAAGCGCCGGGGCCGGCCGGGTCTTGCCGGGTGCGACTCCGCCGGCCACGCCGGCCCTCGTTGCGGAGCGCCGTTCAGGATCGAGAAGCCGCGGCGCCGCGTAACGGCAGCACGACCCGGAAGCGCGCACCCCCGGTCGGGCGCGTCTCCGCGTGGATCGAGCCGCCGTGGTGCTCCACGATCCACCGTGCAATCGACAGGCCCAGCCCGGTGCCTCCCTCCGGCGCATCCGGGGCGCGCCAGAAGCGCTCGAAGAGGTGTGGCAGGTGCTCCGGATGGATCCCGGCACCCTCGTCGTCGACCTCCAGGATCCCGTGACCGCCCTGGGGATGGACGTGGACGGTCACCGTGCCGCCGCTCGGGCTGTGGCGGATCGCGTTGTCGACGAGGATTCGCACCAGCTGGCGGAGCCGCGTCTCGTCGCCGGTCACGGGCGTCGGCGCGGGATCGATCACGGTCCGGACGCTGTGCTCCGTGCCGAGCTGTGTCAGCCCGGGAAGGGTTCCCAGCGCCACTTCGGCGAGGTCGAGCGGCTGCGGCTCCAAATCGATTGCCCCCGAGTCGGCCCGAGCCAGCAGCAGCAGGTCGTCGGTCAGGCGCGTCAGGTGGGAGACCTCCGCTTCGATGTCCTCCAGCGCGCTCCCGACGCGCGCCACCGGCTCCCGGTCGTGGCGTCGCAGGTGCTCGGCGCTGGCGCGCAGGACGGCAAGAGGTGTGCGGAACTCATGGCTGGCGTCGGCCGCGAACTCGCGCTGGCGGCGCAACGACTCCCGGATCGGGACCAGCGCGCGCCCGGCGAAGAGCGCTCCGGCCAGGACGGCCAGGGCGACGGCGAGGAGACCGCCGACGAGCAGAATCAGGAGCAACGTGTCGAGGGTGTGCTGCTCCGCGGTGCGGTCCTGGATGACCTGCACGACGTACTGTCCGCCCGCGCTCGTCATCGGCTCGCTGAGCACCCGCACCGGTGTTCCGCCCAGCGTCAGCTCGCGGATGTCGGTCGCGCCTCCCTGAGCGGCAAGCACCCCGCCGACCACCGGAACGCCGGACAGAAGCACGTTCCGCGGCGCGACGACCGAGCCGTTGGGCCCGACGATGACGGCGAAGGTGCCCGAGGCAGGGCCACCGAAGATGAAACCTGCCTCCTGATCCAGGTCGCGGCTCTCCGTCGTGAGGAACGTGCGCACCGCGTCTGCGCGCTGGGTGAGCTGCGCCACGCCGCTGGCGGCCAGCGTGTTGGCCACCCCGAGATACAGCGCGCCGCCCAGGACCAGGACGATCGCCAGCGTGGCGCCACCGCTCCAGGCGGCCAGGCGCCACCGAACGCCACGCAGAAGCCGGACATCGCCGGCGGCAGCCGTCATGCGGATCGAACGCTCACGGCGGTGCCACGTGGTGCCCGAGGCCGAGGCGGTGCCCGAGGACGCACGGCGTGAC
>JBJKPA010000259.1:0-5002 GCA_046706905.1 Gemmatimonadaceae bacterium | reverse complement strand
CTCGAATTCCCCGCGGTGACCGTGCCCTTGGCCTTGAACGCGGGGCGCAGCTTGGCGAGCGCCTCGGCCGTCGTGTCGGCGCGCGGGGTCTCGTCGCGTCTGAACTCCACCGTCGTCTCGGTCTTCTACGCGCCGGTCGACGTGGCCGTCGTCACCGGCACGGGCACGATGTGGCCGTCGAACGCGCCGCGTTCCATCGCCGCGGCCGCCTTCTGCTGGCTCTTCAACGCCCAGGCGTCCTGCTCCTCGCGCGACACCTTCCACCGCGTGGCCACCCGCTCGGCGGTGAATCCCATGCCGATGTAGCTCTCCACGTCTTCGGGGTCGAGCCGCGTGTGGTAGCCCGACATCGGCACCTGGCTCATCATCTCCACGCCGCCGGCGAGGACCACGTCGGCCATGCCGCTCAGGATCTCCTGCGCCGCGAACGCGATCGTCTGGAGCCCCGACGAGCAGAACCGGTTGATCGTGGCGCCCGGCACGTCCACCGGGAAGCCGGCGCGCAGCAGCGCCAGCCGCGAGACGTTGAGCCCCTGCGACCCCTCGGGCATCGCGCAGCCCCAGAGCACGTCGTCGAGAATGGCCGGATCCACCTTCACGCGGTCCACGGCCGCGCGCATCAGGCGCGACGAGAGCTCCACCGGGTGCACGCCCGCCAGGGCGCCGTCCTTCTTGCCACGGCCCACGGCGCTGCGCACCGCGGATACGATCACGACGTCAGTCACGGGTCATCCCTCTCAGTTGCGGAGCGGTTTGCCGGTCTTCAACATGTGCGCGATGCGCTCCTGCGTTTCCTTGGTGCCGAGGAGCCGCAGGAAGGCGTCGCGCTCCAGGTCGAGGATGTCGTCCTCCCAGACCTGCCGCGCCGGCCCGTCGCCGCCGCACAGCACTTTCGCGATTTCCAGCGCCATCCGCACGTCGTGGTCGCTGGCCTGTCCCGCCTCGTGCATCGCCCACGCCGCATAATGCAGGTTGCCGACCCCCTCCCGCCCCACGGCGTCGATCGCGCGGGGCGGCGGTGCCACGTATCCCGGCGCGAGGTCGAGCACGCGCTGCTTGGCGTCGGCGAGCAGGAAGTCGCGGTTCATCGAGATGCGGTCGCGGTCGCGCAGGAAGCCGAGCTTGCGTGCCTCCAGCCCGCTGGTGCTCACCGTGGCCATCGCGATCAGCTTGAACGCGCGCTTGGGCGCCTCGAACGGATCGGCGTCGTCGTACGGGGTCAGCTCCTGCGCGAAGCGGAAGAGCAGCTCCTTGGTGCCGCCGCCGCCTGGCAGCAGCCCCACGCCCACCTCGACCAGTCCCATGTACAGCTCGGCGTGCGCCTGCAGCGCGTCGGCGTGCAGCGACCACTCGCACCCGCCGCCCAGGGTGAGCCCGAAGGGCGCCACCACCACCGGGAACGGCGCGCGCCGGATGGACATCGAGCAGCCCTGGAAGAGCCGCACGGCCTCGTCGAGCCGCTTCCAGTCGCCCGCCTGGGCGAGCGCGGCCACCATGCCGAGGTCGGCCCCCGCGGTGAAGGTGCGCGGATCGTCGTTGCCGATCACGAGGCCGGCGAGCCCGTCGCGCTCCACGAGCTCGAGCGACTTCATGACCATCGTCAGCACGCCCTCGCCCAGCGAGTTCATCTTGCTGTGGAACTCGAGCAGGGCCACGCCGTCGCCGGCGTGCCAGAGCGTGGCGTCCGCCGACTCGGCCAGCGCGCGTCCGGAGCGCCGCAGCGCCTCGGTGCGCACCAGCCCCTCGGGCTCGCGGATCGGCTCGTACCCCTTCCAGTCCAGCGAGATCGCGCGGGCGCCGTCCGCCGCGTAGTAGCCCTCGGTCGCCGCCTTCGGGCGGAGCGCCGCGGCGTCGGGCAGCGCGCCGCCCAGCAGGTCGAGCTGCCGGAACGGACCGGCCTCCCACGCGAACCCCCACTCCATGGCGTGGTCCACGTCGGGCAGGTGGTACGCGATCTTCGGGGCCGTCGCGAGGACGTACTTCGCGAGCCGGGTGAGGTATTCGCGCGCGAATTTCCCGTAGGCGCCGTCGAGCTTCACCGCCGCGGCGAGCCGCTCGGCGAGCGGGAGCCGCAGGGCCTTCCCGATTTCCGGCGTCTCCGGTTTCGCGGCCGGCGCGTACTGCCCCGTCTTGCGATCGAAGGTGAGGATGTCCCTGCCGGCCTTCTTGTAGAACCCGGCGCCGCTCTTCTCGCCGAGCTGTCCGTTCTTCACCATCGCCGCGACCCACGCCGGGAGCGCGAAATCCTCGCCGGTGGCTTTGGCCAGCCCGTCGGCGACGTGCGACAGCACGTCGAGTCCGGTGAGGTCCGCGGTGCGGAAGGTCGCCGACTTGGCGCGCCCCAGGAGCGGCCCGGTGAGCACGTCCACCTCGTCGATCGTGAGATCGAACTCCTCCATCATGCGGAGCGCGAGCACCATGCCGAACACGCCGAGCCGGTTCGCCACGAATCCGGGAACGTCGCGCGCCGTGACGATGCCCTTGCCGAGGATGCGCTCGCTGAACGCGCGCGCGTCGGCGATCGCCTCGGGCGCCGTCTGCGGCGTGGGAATGATCTCCAGCAGGTGGAGATAGCGCGGCGGGTTGAAGAAGTGCATCCCGAGGAAGCGCTGCCTGAAGCGATCGCTTCGCCCCTCGGTGAGCAGCGCCATCGGAATCCCCGACGTGTTGGTGGCGAGGATCGCGTGCGGGGCGAGGATCCCCTCGAGCCGCTCGTACAGGGCCCGCTTGGGCTCGAGCTGCTCGATGATCGCCTCGATCACCAGGTCGCACTCTCCCATCACCCCGAGGTCGTCGGTGGTGTTGCCGACGTGGATGAGGTAGGCGCGTTGAGAATCCATGAAGGCGGCGGGGCGCGCCTTCTTCGCGCGCTCCAGCCCCTGCCGCGCCGGGGCGTTGGGATCGTCGGGCGGTCCGGCGACATCGAGCAGGTTCACTTCGATGCCGGCCGACGCGGCCAGCGCCGCGATGCTGTGGCCCATGGTGCCGGCGCCGATCACGCCCAGCCGTCGAATGCGCATCCGTTCCCCTCCGGAAAGAACTCGAGATCCCGGCCCGGCCCGCGCCGGATTCGATAGATATCGCGCGGAAGCAGCCCGGGGGAGTGGAAAACGCCTTGAAATGGTCGGGGGAGCTCCTAGCAAGAAGCTGTAATGAAATGTGACGGTTGTGCCGAGTATGACCCTTGCGGTCCATTTCTCGGCTGGTAACGTCCATCACATGCATTTGGAATCGAGCTGCATTACCCTATTTCGCGCCGGGCGACGGCGGCCGGTCTGAGGCGCAGGCAACCGATGTTTCGATCCAGGCAAATCATGTCACGCAAAAATTGCCGTCCGTTTAGCCGCCCCGGCTTCACGCTCATCGAGATGCTCGTGGTGGTGGTGATGCTGTCCATCGTCATGGGGCTGTCGGTGGGGCGGATCAGCGCAACGATCATGCAGGAGCGGGTGAACCGCGCCGCGATCGCGCTGAGCAACGATCTCGAGAGCGCGTTCTCGCTGGCCGCGCGCGACCAGAAGCCCGTGCAGATCAGCTTCGACCCGGAGAGCCTGCAGCTCGCGGTGAGCGATGCGATCTCGGGAACCGTGTTCCGGCGCACGTCGCTCGCCAACTTCGATCTGCAGCCGTCGAACGTGTCGCTGTCGCGTCCCTGGGTGCGGGTGTATCCGGTGGGGCTGGCCAGCGATACGCTCGCGATCACCGTCGCCGCGACGATCGGCGGCAAGACGTATTCCCATGAGGTTCTCATGGGGCGCGGCGGGCTGGTCCAGGTCAAGTGAGCGCGCCCCGGGGTCACCGGCGGCTGTCCGCCGGACGCCGCGGCATGTCTCTCATCGAGATCATGTTCGCCCTGGTCATGCTCGGCATCGTGCTCGTCACGATCGCCAAGCTGTCGCTCGACGCGGCCGTGGCCGGCCGGTCCAACAACCTCGTGGCCACGCGCACGGCCGTGCTGCAGCAGCAGGCGGCGCGGCTCGGCACGATCCCGTACACGACGCTGGACACCATGGCGAGCGCCAGCGATTCGATCGTCGTGGGGAGCTCGGATTACTTCCGCCGGGTCACGCTGACGCCGTCGTCGGACGGGAAATACATCGACGTGAACGTCGTGATCGCGCCGATGACCGACACTGCGGCGCGCGACTCGCTGGTGTTCACGCGGTCCAACGCGGCCGGCGGCTCGCCGCTCTGCTCGGGGTGCTGACATGACACGCATCGCACGGCCCCGCCGCGGCTTCACCCTGGCCGAGATCATCGTCGCGATGGTGATCCTGGCCATCATCGGCGCCGGGCTCACGCGGCTCCTGGTCGCGCAGCAGCGCTTCTTCTCGCGCGAGTACGGGGCACGCAGCGCGCGCATGGTGGCGCGCCAGTCGATGAACCTGCTCCTGGGCGAGCTGCGCATGGTGCAGGATTCCGGCGGCGTGGATTCGGTCTCGGCCGACGGGCGGACGGTGCGTCTCATCGTGCCCTACGCGTTCGGCCTGGCGTGCGGATCGACGTCGTCGGCCACGGTCATCAGCCTGCTGCCGACCGACACGAGCGTCATGGCGGTGGCGGAGTACGACGGCTACGCGTGGCGGAACACGTCGGGACGCTACACGATGGTCTATCCGCCGGCGCCGCAGGGCGCGGACGCGATCAAGACGTACTCGAACCCGGACATCTGCACCGACTCCGGGCCGGGCGAGGCGGGCATCGCCACGCTCACCATCAACGGCCGGTCGGGCCAGATCCTCCAGGTCACGCCGCCGTCGGCCGGCGTCACGCCGGGGTCGCCGGTGTTCCTCTGGCAGAAGGTCACGTATTCGTTCGACAGCTCCCAGGCCTATCCCGGGCTGTACGGCCTCTACCGCACGGCGGCCGGCGGGTCGCGCGAGGAGCTGATGGCGCCCTTCGATTCGACGGCGCGGTTCAAGTTCTACGTGCCGGGGCAGGACACGTCGCAGTCCACGGTGCCGCCCCTGTCGTCCATTCGCGGACTCGACATTCTGCTCTA
>JBJKPA010000258.1:0-3162 GCA_046706905.1 Gemmatimonadaceae bacterium | reverse complement strand
ACGTCCCCACGTTCCACGTGACCGCTCGCAAGACGCTGTTCAGCACCGGCGCGTACACGATGCTCGGCCCTATCCAAGGACCGGCATACGCGGTGTCCGCGGATGGCCAACGCTTCGTCATGGCCCGGCGCGAAGGGGGAAGCCAGGAGCAGCTGGTCCTGTCGCAGAATTGGGTGGCCGGGCTGCCGGGCCAGGGCGCTCCGTGACCATCGACGCTCTGCGTAACTCGCTCGCCGACCGCTACCGCATCGAGCGCGAGCTCGGGCAGGGCGGAATGGCCACGGTGTATCTGGCCGTGGACCTGAAGCACGACCGCCAGGTCGCGATCAAGGTGCTGCACCCCGATCTTGCCGCCGCGCTCGGCGCCCAGCGTTTTTTGAGCGAGATCCGGACCACGGCCAACCTCCAGCACCCGCACATTCTGCCGCTGCACGATTCGGGCGAAGCGGACGGACTCCTCTTCTACGTGATGCCGTTCGTGGAGGGTGAGTCGCTGCGCGACCGGCTCAACCGCGAGAGACCGCTGCCCATCGATGACGCCGTGGGCATTGCCCGCGAGGTGGCCGACGCCCTCGACTACGCGCACCGGCACGGTGTGATCCACCGCGACATCAAGCCCGAGAACATCCTCCTGCACGACCGGCGGGCACTGGTGGCGGACTTCGGCATCGCCCTCGCCGTGCAGAGCTCGGGCAGCGAACGCATGACGCAGACCGGGCTCTCCCTCGGTACGCCGCACTACATGAGCCCAGAGCAGGCGATGGGCGAGAAGCACATCGACGCCCGCAGCGACGTGTATGCGCTCGGCGCCGTGCTCTACGAAATGCTCGCCGGCGATCCGCCCTTCACCGGCTCGACGGTGCAAGCGGTGGTGGCCAAGGTGATGAGCGTCGACGCCGAGCCCGTAAGCACCCTGCGCAAGAACACGCCGCCGCACGTGGCGGCGGCGGTGCACCGCGCCCTCGAAAAGCTGCCCGCCGATCGCTTCCCCACGGCGCAGGCGTTCAGCGACGCGCTCGGGAATCCGGCGTTCGCGAGTGGCGCGATGCCGCGCGCGGCGGGTGGCGGCGCCTTCACGCAGACGTCGAAACTCACCTATGCACTGGGAGCTGCCTGTATCGCGCTCGCCGCGCTGGCCGGGTGGGCGCTGCTCCGGCCGCGCCCCGAGCCGCCGGTGTCTCGCTACGCACTCGCGTTGCCGCCGGAGCAGACGCCGCTCTGGGACGGATTCGTCGTCGGAACGTCGGATGGGTCGCGCCTGGTGTACCTGGGACCCGGGGGGCCCGGTGAAAGAACGCAGCTCTGGGTGAAGGCCCGCGATCGGCTCGACGCCGTTCCACTCGCCGGTACCGGTGGGGCGACATCGGCGGCCATCTCGGCAGACGATGCGTCCCTGGCGTTCATCACCGGGTCCGAGCTGCTCACGATGCCGATCACCGGCGGGCCGACCACGACGCTGGCGCACGACGCCGGCAACCTGGGCGGTGACGTGGCCTGGCTCTCGGACGGCAGTCTCGTGTATGCCAAACGTGGAACCGACGCGGGCGCCCACGCGCTCATCCGGATTCCCGCGGGGGGCGGGGCGCCGCACCAGATCTGGCGCGCCGACTCGCTGAACGTGCGCATGCTCACGGCGCTGCCTGGGGCGCGCGGCGTGATCTTCCAGGCGTGCGATGCCGCGTGCCCCACGGCCGAATTGTTGATGCTGGACCTGCAGCGCGATTCCACGTTCACGCTCGAGCCCGGCGCGCGAGTGGGGTACGTCGTCCAGGGCGGACGGCTGGTGTACGTCACCGATCGGCGCGTCGCGATGGCGGCGCCCTTTGACCTTTCGACCCTGCGTGTGACCGGTCCGCCAACCGCCGTCGTCGACACCGTCTCGCTGGGGCAGGGCACGAATCCGTACCTCTGGGTGTCCGCCAATGGTGGTACGCTGGCCATGCAGGGGCCGGGAGCGCGCTCGGGGCAAACGGCGATCTACCACTTCGTCTGGGTCGACTCCACCGGGCGGGTCACGCCGGTGGACACCGCCACTCACTTTGAAGTCACGCAGCGCGCCGCCGATTTCGGGTGGCGGCTCTCCCCCGACGGGCGCCAGGTGGTCGTCGGGGTACACTCGGCCTCGGGCGATCAGGTCTGGGTGATGTCGCTGGCCACCGGCGCCATGTCCAAGGTGACCACGCGCACCGCGTACCGTCCCAACTGGCGCCCCGACGGCACCCACATCTCGTTCGTCTCCGACAGCGCGGTGTACGTCGCGCGTGCGGACGGCACCGGCGGCGATTCTCTGATCTGGCGCGGCATGGTCGACGAGGCATTGCTCTCGCCGAACGGCCGCTGGCTGTTGGTGCGCAAGGGGGCCACCGGCCCCAATGCCGGCGGGCGCGACATCCTCGGCGCGCGGCTCGGGGTAGACTCCACGCTGCAACCGGTGGTCGCGACCCCGGCCGACGAAATGGCGATCGCCCTCTCGCCAAACGGCCGCTGGCTCGCCTACCAGTCGAATGAGACTGGCCGGCGCGAGATCTACGTGCGGCCCTTCCCGCCGAGCCCCGCCGGCGGACGTATATCGGTTTCGGCGCGCGGGGGTACCGGGCCGGCCTGGTCTCGGGATGGCAACACGCTCTATTACCTGCGGGCCGACGGCGAAATGATGGCCACGCCCTGGCCGCCGGGCAGCGATGGGCGCGTGACGCCGCGGCCGCTGTTCCGCCTCGACCCGACGCTCACCAATAGCTGGATCAATGCCACGTACTACACGCCATGGGACGTGGGTGCGGACGGCCGATTCCTCATGATTCAACCCGTCAGTCCGGTCCACGACGCCGAGACGCCGCTGATCGTGGTCGAGCACTGGAATCGCGTGCTGCAGCAGGTGTCGTCGGGGCGCTGATCCACGGGTATTCGTGCTGGCGGATCTCGCCCGCCAGCCACATCTTCGCTATATGGCAGACGCCGCCGCCCGCCTGTACGCCGCGCTCGCCGACCGCTACCGCATCGAGCGCGAGCTCGGGCAGGGCGGAATGGCGACCGTCTATCTCGCGGAGGACCTCAAGCACGACCGCAAGGTCGCGATCAAGGTGCTCAAGCCGGAGCTGGCGGCCGTGCTGGGCGCCGAGCGGTTCGTGCAGGAGATCAAGACCACCGCGGCGCTGCAGCATC
>JBJKPA010000257.1:0-9073 GCA_046706905.1 Gemmatimonadaceae bacterium | reverse complement strand
GTTCGTGAACCTCGACGAGATGCCCGCCGCCGCGATCGCCGCGGCGTTCGAGCCGCGCGGCATGATGGAGCCCGATCAGTCCGCCGACCGCCCGGGCGCGGCGGTGATCTCGCGCGCCGCGGCCCAGCGGCTGTTCGGCAAGCCCGTGGACCAGCTCGCCGTGGGCGACGCCGGCGGCGCGGTGAGCGGGCGCTGGAGCTACGACTGGAAGACGTCGCCCACGCCGGCCCGCAACGTGATCGCCATCCTGCCCGGTTCCGACCCGGCGCGTGCCGGCGAGTACGTGCTGATCAGCGCCCACAACGACCACGTCGGGTTCAACCACACGCCGGTGGATCACGATTCGCTCCGCGCCGTCAACATGGTGACGCGGCGCCAGGGCGCGAACGATCCGGCGTGCCGCCCCACCGCGGCGCACCAGCACGAGATCGATTCGTTGATCGCCCGCGCGCGGCGCATCCGCCCGCCACGTCCCGACTCGATCTACAACGGCGCCGACGACGACGGCTCGGGCACGGTGATCATGCTCGAGGTGGCGGAGAAGCTCGCCACCGAGCGTCCGGCGCGCTCCATCATCTTCGTCTCGCACGAGGGTGAGGAAGCGGGGCTGCTCGGCTCCAAGTGGTTCACCGACCACCCCACGATCCCGCTCGACTCCATCGCCGCCGCGCTCAACATGGACATGGAGGCCAAGGGACGCGTGGACCAGGTCAGGTTCGGCGGCCCGACCTCGATCCAGATCCTCGGCTCGCGGCGGCTGTCGCAGGAGTTCGGCGACATCATCGACTCGGTGAACGCCGTGCGTCCGGTGGTGATGGCCATCGACCACACCTGGGACGTGCCGGCCAATCCGCTCAACCGCTTCTGCCGCAGCGACCAGGTGAACTACGTGCACCACGACGTCCCGGTGGCGTACTTCTCCACCGGGTACGCCGAGGACTATCACCAGGTGACCGACGAGCCGGAGTACGCCGACTACGACCACATGGCGAAGATCGGCGGGTTCATCCACGACATCGCGATGGCGATCGCGACGCGCAGGAACCGGCCGGCGATCTCCGGACCCGATCCCAGCTATCCGCAGTGCCGCTGACGGGCGCGCGCCGCGTTACGCGGCGAGCGCCTTGCGGAACAACGCCGTCAGCTCGCTGAACGCGCGCTCGGCCTGCGGCTCGTCGTAGACGGGCTGGTCCGGCACCGTCCATCCGTGGCCGGCGTGCGGATACACCTCGCTGGTGAACCGGCCACCCCACGTCCGCAGCGCCTGGTCGAACTGGGCGATGGACTCGGTGGGCATGCTGCGGTCCTGGTCGGCGTGGCCGAACAGCAGGTCGGCCTTCACGCGCGGCAGCACGAGGTGCGGGCTCGTGGGCTTGTCGCTCCACAGCCCGCCGCCGTGGAACGACGCCGCGGCGCGCACGCGGTCGGAGCGGGCGGCCGCGGTGCGCAGCGCCAGCGCGCCGGAGAAGCAGTAGCCGACGGCGCCCATCGGCGCGGTCGACACCTGCGGCTGCTTGGTGAGGAAGTCCACGTACGCGGCGCCGTCGCGCTCCATCGCCTCGGGGGTGATCGGCGTCGTCAGCTCGGCGAACCGCTTCATCGTGCGCTCGTCGCCCCACTTCATCGCGAAGTCGAACATCGGCGGTTTGCGCGTGCGGTAGAACACATTGGGCATGAGGACGACGTATCCCTGCCCGGCCAGGCGGCGCGCCATGTCGCGCGTGGCGGGACGGATGCCGTGGATGTCGGTCAGCTCGATGACGCCCGGCCGCTTCTTCCCGTCGTCTTCGTAGTAGAGGTATCCGTCTGCCGTGCCGTCGGGGGTCGGGATTTCGACTGCGCGTTCGATCATCGGATGTCTCCTGCGTGAATATCTGAGCGGTCCGTACTCCGATTGGACAAGCTATGCCGTATGGCTCACCGGGTCCACCGCGGTCGTCTCCACTCGGCGACGTAACGTTTTCGGCGTGCTCGAGACCGGCCCGGACATCTTTGCGCCGCGGATGTCACTCAACCGGGAAGGTTCAAACAATTTTGACGCACAACAGACGGACAGAACGGACCACAACGGAAATCACAAAGGGGGCTTCAGGGAAACACTCGGCCCGCCAGGCGCACCGATCCTCCCCTGAAGCTCCCCAGTAATGCTGTTGCCGCTGCTCTTGCTGTTGTTGTTGCAGTTCCCCTTGCTCTGGCAGTTGTAGTACCCGTCTCATCCGGCAGTCGTCCGGATCATCTGCCGTTCTCTTCGTTCTTGATGCCGGCCCGGCGGAACACCTAACCGCCAGGGTGATACACCCGCTCGGTGTGCCCCACGAGCTGCGACGGGTAGTAGTACACCACGCGCAGGTTGCCCGTCGCGTAGCGCTCCGCCTCGTCGTCGAAGTGCGGGCTCGACGGATCGCCGCTCTCGCCGCCCGCCGTCACCGCGCGTGCGCGCACGCTGTCGGGTCCGAACTCCACCACCGCCACGAAGCTGTTGCCGCTCGTACCGTCCCACTTGTTGGTTTTGGGGTAGGCGCGCGCGCCGAACGACGCCAGCGAGCCCCACCGCGACGACGTGAACGCCACCGGGATGCTCGGCTTCGAGTCGTCGAACCGCGGCTCGATGTCGTCGTTGAAGCGCTGGAAGCGGTTGATGTCGCCCCACGGCGTCTGCCAGGTCCCGAAGTCCTTCGTCAGCTGCGTGCTGGCCTCGGCCAGGGCGCCGAGCAGCTCCTGGGGCGTCGCCTTGGCGGCCACGTAGTCCTCGGCGGACATGCCCGCCTCGCGCGCCTCGCGCGCCACCGCGCGCTGGACGTCCTCGCCCCAGAAGTTGGCGAGCGACGTGGCCACCGAGTTGATGCCGAACCGGTAGTTCCAGTCGCGCAGCACCTGGATCTGCGGCGCCACGCTGGCCTTGAGCGGGTCGCCGTCGGGCCGGCCGTCGAACGCCGTGATCAGCGACGGGATCATGTGCGCGAAGCTCGGCAGATAGCTGTCGAACATCGTGGCCGTGAGCGACTCCATCGTGTAGTGATGGTGCTCCGGCAGCACCCGCAGCGCGTGGTAGCCGCGCGGCGACTCCTCCGTACCGCGCTCCACGTACACCGGATAGTCGCTGCGCTTGGGGCTGTCCCCCGGGCCCGCCGCCGACCAGGGCCAGTTGTTCGAGTTGTAGAGCCATCCGCTCGGCGGGTTCAGCAGGCCCGGCGTCTCGTCGATCGACAGCAGCCCGTGGTAGTCGGTGGCCGGGTTGCTCCCGTCCACCGGCTCCAGCCAGTTGAACGCCGTGTCGCGGCGCGGGATGTAGTTGGAGTGGAAGTACGCGATGTTCCCCTCGGCGTCGGCGAAGATCGTGTTGTTCGACGAGTTCGTGTGCAGCTCCATGATCTTGCGGAACGCCGCGTAGTCCTTGGCCTTGGTGCGCGTGTACGACTGGATGAGCGCGTGGATGTGGTCCTTCATCAGGCTGATCGTCACCCACCTGTCGCCGATCTTCCGCTCCACCGGGCCGTGCATGGTGAAGTAGGCCGTGAAGTGCCGCGTCGCCATCCCGTGCGCCGTCTTGTACGGAATGGTGATCTGCTCCGTGCGGACCGGCAGCTCCTGGTCGCCGTGCTTGTAATAGTAGGTGTCGCCCTTCTTGCTGATCGTCTCCAGGAACTCGTCGATGTTGTCCACGCCGCTCGAGGTGTGCATCCAGCCGGCGGTGGCGTTGAACCCCTGGTAGATGAAGAACTGGCCCCAGGTCACGGCGCCGTACGCGTCGAGCCCCTCGTCGCTCGTCATCTGCAGCTCGGAGCGGAAGTAGAACGAGGTGTGCGGATTGATGTAGAGCAGCGCGTGGCCGTCGAGCGTGTTCTTGGGCGCAATCGCGACGCCGTTGGACCCCGTGGGCTCCGTCCACACGGGCGGCTGGTCGGGGCCGGCGCCGTACCCGCGGCCGCGCCGGGGAATCGAATCGCCGTAGAACGCGGCGAGCTGCCCCAGGTTCACGCGCTCGATGTCGCCGCCGATGCTCCCCTCGGTGAAGCTCAGCGCCATCCACGGCTCGAAGTGCGTGATCACGAGCGGCTTCACCCTGGGATGCGTGTACAGATAGTAGTTGAGCCCGTCGGCGAACGCGTCCATGAGCTGCTGCAGCCACTTGGGGCTGGCCGCGTACTCGGCCTTGAGCGAGTCCACGTTGATGAACAGCCGCTCGCGGAGGTCGCTCCAGATCCAGGAGGCGCCGGCCGCCTGCGCGTGCCACCCCAGCGCGTCGAGGTAGTTCGTCTCCACGCGGTTGAAGTCGTCCTCCGCCTGCGCGTACTCCATGCCGAACACCGCATCGGCGTCGGTGTGGCCCTTCACGTGCGCGATGCCCCAGTCGTCGCGGGTGATCGTGACGCGCTGGGCTTCGGCCTTCCAGCGCGCGATCTCCTGCGGGGTCTGGGCGCGCGCGGCGGGAGCGGCGGTGACGGCGGCCGCGGCGACGGCCGCGGCAAGGGCGAGCAGCTTCTGCATGATGGCTTCTCTCGACGGTCAGGGATGCACGGGGCCAACCGGGCAAACATGGGCCGGGGACCGGGACCGGTCCAGTGACCGGCGCCCGGGCCACGGGTGCCGGCTCTTCCCGAATCGCGCGCCAACCGGCATATATCCCGTACATCAGTTTTAACCGTCTCTGGAGGTTCCATGCCTGCAGTCCCTCCGGCTGGCCCTGATTCCCCCGGCGGTTCGCCCCTCAAGGACGAAGCCGCTCTGGAGCGGCTGTTCCGCTCCCACTATTCGTCGCTCATCGCCGCCGCGCAGTCCGCCCTCAAGGACAAGCCCGAAGCCGCGCCCCGCGTGGTCGAGGGCCTTTTTCTTTCCGCCTGGAAGGATCGCGACCAGTTCCGGTCGGTCCAGGAGCTGGACGGCTTCCTCACCGGTGAGATCCACCACGCCGCGGCGCGCGAGCTGAGCCGCCGCGCCAGCGCCCACCACCTCGCCGGCGGCCGCGCCGCCAGCCACCACGCCGAACGGCCGGTGGACGTGGACCAGTCGTGGGCCTACATCCATCGCGTGCTGCACCCCGACGCCGCCGCCGCGGCGAGCGCGATCGCCGAGCACACCAAGCACGACGCGGCGAGCCACGTGAAGGGGTTGGCCCGGCGCCGGAACTGGACCATCCCGATCGTCATCGGCGTGATCGCGATCGCGATCGCCGTCTTCCTCACCTTCTACCTGAACCAGGCGAGCCGCGAAGGCAGCGTCGTCGCCGCCCTCAAGGACCCCAACGCGCGCCAGCACGTGACCGGCCCGGGCCAGTACATCGTCGTCGCCCTCGACAACGGCACGCAGATCTTCGAGGGCCCGCAGTCGCGGGTCGTCGTGCCTCAGAAGTACGGGGCCGGTCTCCGCGTCGTCTCGCTGTCCGGCGTCGGCCTGGTCACCGCGACCTCGACCAACGCGCAGGATCCCTTCGAGGTGCGCGCCGCGGCCGCGGTCATCGACGCGGCCTCCGCCGTCCTCGCCATTCGCGCCGACACCACCGACTCGGTGGCCACCGTGCTCGTGAAGAGCGGCGACGCCACCGTCCGCGTGGGCAAGGTCATTCACCCGCTGTCCACGGGTCAGGCGCTGCGCATCGCCGCCAACGGCGACATGACCACGCCGGACACCACGCAGGTCGCGGTCGCGACGTCGTGGGCCGACAGCACCGTGACGATCCCGCCGACGACGCTCAAGCAGGGCATCGAGGAGCTGCGCCGGTGGTACGGGCTCAGGATCTACGTCCCCGACAGCTCGCTGCTCACGCGCCAGGTGTCCGCCACGGCGTCCACCAACAACTCGCTCGACGCGATCAAGGCGTTCGAGAAGACCGGCGACCTCAAGTTCGGCTACGAGGGCCAGACGATGGTCTTCAACGACGCCAAGCCCAAGGGCCGGAGGCGGTAACCGCGCGGGAAGCGGAGCGGCCGGCTACCGGCCGCTCCCCTTCGCCACCAGCGCCGCCAACTTCCCCAGACTCTCGGTCCACCCCTCCACCATCAGCATCTTGCGGAACACCTCGGCCTCCACGGCCGAGGCGAACCGCGTGCTGATGGTGACCGTCGTCTTCCCGGCGCGCTCCACGAACGTCACCGTCACGACGCTGTCCTCGACCGGCGTTCCGCGCGGCGTGCCGCGGGCGTCGTTGAACATGTCCATCCACGCCTCGGGCTGCCCCTTGAGATCGTTCGTGTACACGAGACGCTCGGGGGGCACGACTTCCACATACTCGCCGCGCATCGGATAGTCCGTGCCGTCCGGGGCGCGCATCACGATCCGGAACCGCCCGCCCGGCCGCACGTCCAGCTCGCACACGGGATTGGTGAACACCCGCGGCCCCCACCAGCGCGCCAGGTGCTCGGCCTTCGTCCAGGCGTCCCACACGAGCGCGCGCGGTGCGTCGAACTCGCGGATGATCACGATGTCGCGATCGGTCGTCCCGGCGGCGCTACTTCTTTCGGCCATGGGATCTCTCCTTGCCCTGCAACGTGCGCAGGTAGTCGTCCAGCCGGTCGAGGCGTCCCTCCCAGAACCGGCGGTACCGGCCCACCCAGTCCGCGGCGTCGCGCAACGGGGCGGCGGTGAGCCGCGCCGGGCGCCATTGCGCCTCGCGCCCGCGCGTGACGAGTCCGGCCCGCTCCAGCACCTTGAGGTGCTTCGACACCGCGGGAAGGCTCATGTCGAAGGGCTCCGCCAGCTCGCCCACCGAGGCTTCCCCGCGCGCGAGCCGCGCGAGGATGGCCCGGCGCGTGGGATCGGCGAGGGCGGCGAACGTCGTGGTGAGCGGGTCGGCGGCGGTGACCATGGTTGCGATCGAGACCGGTTGTATGTAACCTGTTGGTTAAATACGATCCTGTATGCGCTTTGTCAAGCGTGACGCGCCCGTGATAGACAACCGGGCCCGGAGCGCATATGCTGGTCACCCCACCCCTGTACGGAGCGTGCGGCATGAGCGGTGTACGAGTGCTCGTCGGAACCAAGAAGGGCGCGTTCATCCTGACCTCGGAC
The DNA here is from genome assembly GCA_046706905.1 of Gemmatimonadaceae bacterium. Taxonomy (GTDB): domain Bacteria; phylum Gemmatimonadota; class Gemmatimonadetes; order Gemmatimonadales; family Gemmatimonadaceae; genus JAGWRI01. The sequence goes on along the minus strand of JBJKPA010000257.1, from coordinate 2,068 downwards.
GAAGCGCGCAAGAAGTGGGATGTGGCCGGGCCGCACTTCGCGGGCTGGGAGATGTACCACCTCAAGGGTTCGCCGGTGAATCCGGACCGCATCTACGCGTCGCAGTCGAGCGGGTGGTTCGGACAGCAGATCCAGCGCTCCGACGACGGGGGCAGGACCTGGGACGCGGTGGACAACAAGTTCGCGTACGCCAGCGTGCCGGGCACGCACCAGTGGTACGACGGCACGCCGCACCCGTGGGAGTTCAAGCGCGTGTGGCACCTCGAGCCGTCGCCGACCGAACCCGACACGGTGTTCGCCGGCGTCGAGGACGCGGCGATCTTCCGCTCCACCGACGGCGGCAAGAGCTGGCAGGAGCTGCCCGGGCTGCGCGAGCACCGCACCGGCTCCAAGTGGACGCCGGGCGCCGGCGGGATGTGCCTGCACACGATCCTCATCGACCCCAGCAAGCCCGACCGCATGTTCGTCGCCATCTCGGCGGCCGGCGCCTTCCGCACCGACGACGGCGGCAAGACCTGGAAGACGATCACCAAGGGGCTGCACTCGGGGTTCATGCCCGATCCCACGGCCGAGATCGGCCACTGCGTGCACCGCATCGCCTTCCATCCGAGCAACACCGACCGGCTGTACATGCAGAAGCACTGGGACGTGATGCGCACCGACAATGCCGGCGACGAGTGGTACGAGGTGAGCGGCAACCTGCCCACCGATTTCGGGTTCGTGGTGGACGTGCACGCGCACGAGCCGGAGACGGTGTACGTGATCCCGATCAAGAGCGACGCCGAGCACTACCCGCCGGAAGGCAAGCTGCGCGTGTACCGCAGCCGGAACGGCGGCAACGAGTGGGAGGCGCTCACGCAGGGGCTGCCGCAGGAGAACTGTTTCGTGGACGTGCTGCGCGACGCGATGGCGGTGGACCGGCTGGACGAGTGCGGCATCTACTTCGGCACGACCGGCGGACAGGTGTACGCGTCGGCCGACGGCGGCGACAGCTGGAACGCGATCGTGCGCGACCTGCCGGCGGTGTACTCGGTCGAGGTGCAGACCCTCACATGATCCGCGTGGTGCTCCCCGCCCCGCTGTACCGGCTGGCGAAGATCGACCGCGCCGGCGAGCTCGAGTTCGAGGTGCCGGCGCCGGTCACGCAGCGTACGGTGCTCGACGCCGTCGAGGCGCGCTATCCGGTGCTGCGGGGCGCGATCCGCGATCACACGACGCAGAAGCGCCGGGCGTTCGTGCGCTTCTACGCGTGCGAGGAGGACCTGTCGCACGAGTCGCCCGACGCGCCGCTGCCCGAGGCGGTGGCGCGGGGCGAGGAGCCGTACCTGATCATCGGGGCGATCGCGGGAGGGTAGCGGAGCCTACGCCCCCGCCGCCCCGAACCCCTGCCACCCGAACGCGATCGCGAAGAGCACCACCAGCCCGAAGCTCGCGACGCCGAGCGGCGCCCAGCCGCGATGCAGCGCGTCCACCAGCCACGCGACGGCCGTGATCAGGAAGTAGAGGAAGAACCCGTACGCGGCGGCGCGGCGTGCCACGGCGTCGGTCGACGGACGGATGGCCCACGCGATCGCCGCCAGGCCGAACAGGGCGGCGCCCCACCCCTGCAGCATGATGTGCGCGTTCGCCCCCGGCGCGTTCGGCCAGAGCAACGGCGCGAGAAAACCGGGCGCCAGCACGGCCACGGCGCCGTACGCGCCGCCGATGACGCCGAAGATGGACAACAGGGTGTTGGATTTCATGCTCCGCTCCTTGGGGCCGGTGGGTGGGGAGGGAAGCCTGGGGGGTCGGCGCGGAACGCGGCGTTGCCAACGTGGGCCCGTCCGCCCCATCGCGCAACCTTCGCCCGCTCTCCATTGCCGCGCCGCCCGCCGCGGCGTATGTATGGCGCACCGATCCTCTCACCCCGGTCCCATGTCGCCTCGCCATCGCTCGGCTCTCGGGCTCGCCGCCGCCGGCCTCGCCCTCGTCGCCCTCGCGCGCACCGCCGCCGCGCAGGCGGCGCCCTCGCACCTCCGCACCCGCTGGGCCGCCGACGTCTCGCCCACGCACCCGTGGCCCGAGTACC
>JBJKPA010000256.1:0-29343 GCA_046706905.1 Gemmatimonadaceae bacterium | reverse complement strand
GCGCGAGCCCGCCCTCCGCTAACCCGCCGCCGCCGCGGGCCGGGGCGGCTCGCCCGTCCCGCCCCCGGAGATCTTCACGCCCAGCGTCTCGATGCGGCGGCCGTCGAGCCGCCGCACCGTGAACGTCGCGCCGTGCGCGGTGACCCGGTCGCCCACCACCGGCAGCCGCCCCAGCGCGCCGAACACGAATCCGCCGATCGTGGTGTAGTCGGCCTCGGGAATCGTCAGCGCGAACCGCTCGTTGAACTCGCCCAGGTTCATGTTGCCCGGCACGAGCGTCACGTCCCCCGCCTGCGTCGTCTCCGGCGGCAGCGGCTCGTCGTACTCGTCCAGGATCTCGCCCACGATCTCCTCGAGCAGATCCTCCATCGTCACGACGCCCGCCGTGCCGCCGTACTCGTCGAGGACGATCGCCATGTGCTCCTTGAGCCGCTTGAAGTCGGCGAGCACGTCCTCCACCTCGCGCGATCCCGGCACGACGTGCACCGGGCGCATGATCGCGCGCAGCGAGAACTCGGCCGGCGGATGGTGGAGGACCGGGATCAGGTCCTTGGCCAGCACCAGCCCGATCACGTTGTCGATCGAATCCTCGTACACCGGGTAGCGCGAGCGGTGGGTCTCCTCGACCAGCGCCAGCGCGTCGTCCAGCGTGGCGTCCACCGGCAGGGCGTCGATGTCGGTGCGCGGGGTCATCACCTCGCGGGCGTTCTTTTCCGAGAACTCGAATACCCCCTCGATGAGGTGGGCGTCCTGCGGCAGCAGCACGCCCTTCTCCTGGCTCTGCTCGACCAGGATCCGCAGCTCCTCGGCCGAGTGGACGTTCTCCTCGCCCTTGGGCGGCTCCAGCCCGAGCAGCCGGAGCGCGAGCTGCGCCGACCGGTTGAGCAGCCAGGAGAAGGGCGCGGTGAGCCAGGCGAAGAAGAGCAGGGGCGGCGTCAGCCAGCCGGCCATCCCCTCGGGGTTGCCCAGCGAGATGCCGCGCGGCACCAGCTCGGCGAGCACGACGGTGAAGTAGGTAATCACGATCAGCGCCACGGCGGTGCCCACCGCCACGCGCACGCCGACGTCGAGCGCCAGCGGCAGCCCGCCCAGCCACGCCGAGATGGCCGGGCCCACGGCGTCCTCGGCCAGGGCGCCGATGGCCAGGCTGGCCACCGTGACGCCGATCTGGGTGGTGGAGAGGATCCGCGGCAGGTTCTGCTCGGCCCTCAGCGCCAGCCTGGCGCGCCAGCCGCCCCGCCGGGCCATGGCCTCCAGCCGCGACCGCCGGGAGCGCACCAGGGCGAACTCGGCGGCCACGAAGAAGCCGTTGAAAAACAACAGGGCGACGATGAGCAGGAGGCGGATCGCCATACCCCGTAAGGTACGGCGCCGGACCCCTGCCTACTAGCACGCGGCCTGCCCCCGTGACGTTAGTGCCTGTGCCGCACTAAGTTCCACCGCGATGCCCCACTCCCACGACCATTCCCACGACGGCCACGACCACGCCCATGCCCACGGTCCGGCGGCGGACGGCGGCAACGGCTCGCGGGCGCTCCGCATCGCCCTCGCGCTGACCCTCGTGCTGCTGGTCGGCGAGGCGGTGGGCGGATACGTCTCCAACTCGCTGGCCCTGCTGGCCGACGCGGGGCACGTGCTCACCGATGCCGGCGCCCTGGGGCTGTCACTGTTCGTGGCCTGGTTCTGCCGGCAGCAGGGGAGCGCCGAGAAGACCTACGGGTATCTGCGCTGGGAGATCCTGGCCGCGCTGATCAACGGGGCCACGCTGCTCGGCATCTCGGCGTGGATCCTGGTGGAGGCCGTGCTGCGGCTGCGCACGCCGGAGCCGGTGCAGGGCGGGCTGATGCTGATCGTCGCGGTCGCGGGACTGGCCGTGAACGCGATCGCGGCCTTCATCCTGCACCCCGTGCACGAGGGGAGCCTCAACGTGCGCGGGGCGTATCTGCACGTGATGGGCGATCTGCTCGCCTCGGCGGGGACGGTGGTGGCGGCGGTGATCATCCGCACTACGGGGTGGCTGGCCGCCGATCCGCTGGCCTCACTGCTCAGCACGGTGCTGATCATGCGCGGCGCCTGGTCGCTGGTGAAGGAATCGGTGGATGTGCTGCTCGAGTCGGCGCCGTCGAACTTCCCGCTGGCCGGGGTGAAGGCCCGGCTGGAGGCGATTCCGGGCGTTGAGAGTGTCCACGATCTGCATGTCTGGACGGTGACGTCGGGCTTGGTGGCGGCGAGCGCGCACGCGCTGGTGCGCGATCCGCAGGACCATCAGCGGGTGCTGGAGCGGGCGCACGACGTGCTGCACGAGATGGGGATCCGGCATGTCACGATGCAGATCGAGCGGACGGAGTTGGGGCACAGGGATGCGGAAACGGCGCATTGAGGCGGGAAACGGCGAGAACGGCAACAGAAGGCCGAGGGCCGTGAGCTGACAGCCGTGAGCCGACAGCAACAAGTGCACAAAGGACCCCCCTCTCCTCACACGCTGGATGAGTAGAGGGGGGTCCGGTCGCAGTGGCTGACGGCTGGCAGCTGTCAGCCGCTGGCTCTCTGCCTTCTGTTGGGGAAGGGTGGGGAAATTCGAAGGCGGAACCCGGTCCGCGACCGGGTCCCGCCCGTTTCATTTTCTCGGCGCACTGGCGCGATCTCGATCGCGCCGTGCGCTAACTTCGTGCGCTCTTCCCCGCCTCCATGCCGTCCGTCTTCTCGTCGTCCTGCTCACCACGGGGTTTCTGGTAATCCTCCCGGTCGGCATATCCGTAGCCGCCGAGGACTTCGCCACCGCGCATGTAATCGTGACCATACCCGCGGCCGTGCGGGTACTCCACGCTGGCGGTGTCGTCGGACTGGTGCATGCGACCACCTCCTCCGAAAGCGTGACGGAACCGTGATCGGACGATGGGACAAAAATCCGGGGATCGCAAGTCCTTTTTCGGGAACAGGCGAATTGGGCCCCCCAACCACCCCAACCGAAGGCCCAGAGCAGGCAGCGATCGGCCGTCAGCCGTCAGCCGTCGGCAACGGCGCCGGGACACCCCTCTGTCGGTCCGACAGAGGGCCGTCCCGTGTGCACTTGTGGCTGTCGGCTCACGGCTGTCAGCTACCGGCTTTCTGCCTTCGGTTGGGGCGGGGTTGGGGGGGGGCTGTCCTGCCGTCCTACTGTCCTACCGTCTCACAGTTGAACCCGCCGACCAGCCCCCATTACGTTTCAAGGCTATGGAAATTCGCAACATCGCCATCATCGCCCACGTCGATCACGGCAAGACGACCCTCGTCGACAAGATGCTCCGGCAGGCCGGCGCCTTCCGTGAGAATCAGGTCGTCCAGGAGCGCGTGATGGATTCGAACCCGCTCGAGCGCGAGCGGGGGATCACCATTCTGGCCAAGAACACCTCGGTCCACTGGGACGACACGAAGATCAACATCGTGGACACCCCGGGACACGCCGATTTCGGCGGCGAGGTCGAGCGCATCCTCCGCATGGTGGACGGCGTGCTGCTCGTCGTGGACGCCTTCGACGGCCCGATGCCGCAGACCCGCTTCGTCCTGCGCAAGGCGCTGGGGCTCAAGCGCACCCCGATCGTCGTCATCAACAAGATCGACCGGCCGGGCGCCGACCCGCACCGCGTCCACGACGAGGTGCTGGACCTGCTCATCGAGCTGGAGGCCGACGAGGCCCAGCTCGACGCCCCCGTCGTGTACGCCTCGGCCCGCGACGGCGTCGCGACCATGGACATGGACGTCCCCGCGGTGGACCTCAAGCCGCTGTTCGACGCGATCATCGAGCACGTTCCGGCCCCCCCGCACGACGCCGAGGGGCCCTTCCAGATGCTGGTCTCGACCATCGATTACTCGCCCTATCTGGGGCGGCTGGCCATCGGGCGCATCGAGCGCGGTACCGTCCACGTGGGCGACCAGGTCATGCTGCTGCCGCTGGATCCGGCCCAGAAGTCCGAGCAGGCCCGGGTGACCAAGCTGTTCACCTTCGAGGGGTTGGAGCGCACCGAGGTCCCGCAGGCCTCGGCGGGCGAGATCGTGGCCCTGGCGGGGCTCGAGGGGGTCGAGATCGGCCTCACGCTGACCGATCTGGAGCATCCCGACCGGCTGGCCGGGATCGCCGTGGAGGAGCCCACGATCTCGGTGGACTTCCTGGTGAACAATTCCCCGTTCGCCGGGCAGGACGGCAAATTTGTGACCTCGCGGCAGCTCCGCGAGCGGCTGTACAAGGAGTTGGAGCGGAATGTCGCCCTGCGGGTCGAGGACACCGACAGCACCGACACCTGGACCGTCTCGGGGCGGGGCGAGCTGCACCTCTCGATCTTGATGGAAACCATGCGGCGGGAGGGGTACGAGTTCCAGGTCAGCCGGCCGCGGGTGATCACGCACGAGGGGCCCAACGGCGAGCGGCTTGAGCCGTATGAGGAGTTGGCGATCGACGTGCCGGAGGATTTCCTGGGCACGGTGATCGAGCAGCTGGGGCCGCGGCGCGGCGAGATGATCGAGATGAAGAATCCGGGGCAGGGGCTGGTCCGCCTGCTGTACCGGATTCCCGCGCGGGGGCTGTTCGGCTATCGGAGCGAATTTCTCACCGAGACGCGTGGAACGGGTATCATGCACCACCGCTTTCTGGAGTATGGTCCGTGGGCGGGGCCGCTGGCCGGGCGCACCCGGGGCACCCTGGTGTCCATGGAGGGCGGCACGGTGGTGGCGTTCGCGCTGGGCAACCTGCAGGAGCGGTCCACGCTGTTCGTGAAACCGGGCGACGCGGTGTACGAAGGGATGATCGTGGGCGAGAATTCACGTCCGGGCGACATGGACGTCAACCCGACGAAGGAAAAGAAGCTGACGAACATGCGCAGCAAGTCCGCCGACGACCACATCATGCTGGAGCCCCCCCGGGAGTTGACCCTGGAAGGCGCCTTGGAGTATATCGAGGACGACGAGCTCATCGAGGTCACCCCGCAGTTCATCCGCCTCCGGAAGCGGTTCCTCGCGATGTCGCAGCGCAAGCGTCTGACGCGCGACGCCAAGCGCGAGCGCGCCTCGTCCTAGCGCTTCATCCTCCGACTCACCGTTTCACCGACTCACTGAGTTCCCGACTCACCGTTCCCCCCTCCATGGAGATCCGCGCAATGCTGGCCGCAATCGGTTCGTCAGACGAGCAGTTCGATCTGCGCCCGAAGCAGAATGACGATGAGCCGGACGAATTCGACGACCAGGACGACCTGGACGACGAAGACGATGATGACGACGACGACGATGAGGGGGATGACGACGTGGACTTCGACGACGAGGACTTCGACGACGACGACGGGGACTTCGACGACGAGGATGACGACGGCGACGACGAAACCGACGACGAGGACGACGAAGACTTCGACGACGACGAGGATGACGACGAGGACGAGGATGACGACGACTTCGACGACGACCTCGTGGACCTCGACGACGAATACGACGAGCTCGACGAGGACGACGATCGTCCCTCCCGCCCCGGGCGCTACGACGAATAGCGCTCGCTGAGCGGCGGGGCCCCGCGCGGGCCGGCTACGGAATCACCGCGGCCGGCCCGCGTTCCGTTTCGCCCAGCACGTACTTCGCGAACCAGGCGTACTCGTGCTCCATCTTCGTGAGCTGGTGGCGCGGCTCGCGCAGCCCGTGCGGTTCGCGCGGATAGAACACCAGCTCCACCGGCACGCCGTTGTGCTCGAGGCCCAGGTACAGCTCCTGCGACTGGCCGATCGGCACCCGATGGTCGGCCTGCCCCTGCTGGATCAGCGTCGGCGTCCGCGCCTGCTTGATGAAGGTCATCGCCGAGCGGGCCGCGTACTGCGCCGGATCGTCCCACGGCTCGCCCAGGAAGTAGGCCAGGATCGTGCTCGGGATGTCGTTGGTGCCGTACATGCTCGCCATGTCGGTGAGGCCGGCGCCCACCATCACCGCCTTGAAGCGGTTGGTCTGGGTGAGCGTCCACGCGGTCATGTACCCGCCGTAGCTCCAACCGCCCTGCGCCAGCCGGGTCGAGTCGGCGATGCCGCGCGCGACGAGGGCGTCGATCCCCGACTGGATGTCGTGATAGTCGCCGCCGCCCCAGTCCTTCACGTTGGCGCGCAGGAACCGCTCGCCGTAGTTCGTGGAGCCGCGCGGATTGGGGAGAAACACGGCCCAGCCGCGCGCCGCCCAGACGTTGGCCGAGTTGCCCCAGCTTCCCGCGAAGCTCTGCGTCCAGGCGCCGGCGGGGCCGCCGTGGATCTCGGCCACCAGCGGATAGCGCCGGCCCGGCTCGTAGCCGATGGGGTAGTAGAGGAGGCCCTCGACGTCCATGCCGTCGGCGCCCTTCCAGCGGATGACCTCGGTCTTTGCGAGCTGGAAGCCGCGCACCTGTGGGTTGTGGTCGGTGAGCCGGTCGGGCTGGAGCTGGTTCGTGACGGGGGCGACGTAGACGTCGGCCGGGTGGTGTGTATCGGTGAACGTGAACGCGGCGACCTCGTCGCTGCGCGAGAACGACGCGGGCGACATCACGCCCTGGAGATCGGTGAGTGCGCGGGGCGTGCCGCCGGTGCTCGCGACCCTGAACAGCTGCGACGTGGTGCGGACGTTGGCGGTGAAGTAGATCGTGCTGCCGTCGGGGTTCCACTCGGCGGGGCCGGGCTGGTAGAGGAACCCGCTCGTGATGACTTGTGGCGTGCCGCCCTGGGCGGGGATCACGGCGAGCTGCTCCTGGCCCACGACGTCGCGCTTGCCGATGCGCGTGAGGTAGGCGATGGAGGTGCCGTCGGGGGACCAGCGGGGCGCGTTGTCGGGGCCGTCGTTCTCGACCAGCTTGCGCGGCGTGCCGCCGTCCGCCGAGACCACGTAGATGTCGCTGATGCGGCCGTCGTCGGCCCGGGGCGTGGGGTTGGAGACGTAGGCGATGGACGTGCCGTCGGGGGACCATTCGGGATCGCTCGGCTGCTCGTCGCCGCCGACGATCATCTTCGTGGCCTTCGTGGCGACGTCGATCGTCCAGATGCGGTTGAAGCGGTAGTCGTGGTCCACGACCACGGCGTCGTCCTTGTTCTTGCGCTTCTTCTCCTGGGCGGGGGTGAGCGGATCCTGGGCCAGGTAGGCGATGCGCGAGCCGTCGGGGGACCAGGAGAACGCGCCGACGCCCGTTTTGGAGTCGGTGAGCTGGCGCGCTTCGCCGCCCGTGGGGGAGATGAGGTAGATCTCCGGGTGCTCGCCGCGCTCGGAGACGAAGGCGATCCACTTGCCGTCGGGGGACCAGCGGGGGCGCGAGTCGGACGTGTCGCCGCGGGTGAACTGCATGGGCGCGCCGCCGAGGGCGCTGACGAGCCAGATGTGGGAGATCGAGGCGTCCTTCACCGTGTCGGCGTGGGCGACGACGTAGGCGACCCACTGGCCGTCGGGAGAGATCTGGGCGTCGGAGACCGAGGCGAGGCCGATGATGTCGTGGAACGTCATCGGCCGGGTGGTGGGCTGCTGGGCGCGGGTGGAGCGCGGAGCGGCCATCGCGCACACGAGGGCGAGGCCGATGGCGGCGTGGAGGGAGCGGCGCATGTGGGGAGGGGGGTGTGGGGGAGCGGTTCTGCGGGCGCTGCTCTGGGACGATACGGCGGGCGTGGGCGGGGCGGTAGGGGCGCGTGGGGCCCGGGCGGGAGCGAGCGCCGAAGCCGCCCGCGGCGCTCTCTACGGGCGGCTCTCCTCGGCGGGCGCGAATGCGTTGACCGAGGTGGGGGGTGGGACTAGCTTTTAAGACTCTTGCGGGGCCTGTAGCTCAGTTGGTTAGAGCGCACGCCTGATAAGCGTGAGGTCGGTAGTTCAACTCTACCCAGGCCCATCGTCCGTAAACCCATGCCCCGCCGCGAGTTCCCGAACGCGGCGGGGTATTGCATTTGTGATATGGTTTACACTTGGTGCCAGTTGCGCACGCCACGGAAGCGTGTGGTCTTGCGTGCAGACCTAGCGAGACCCGGCATGGCATTCTCTTGTGCCACAAGTATTTCGGCTGACCATCGAACCTGCAGAACTGTGAAGCCGACGCGCGTGCTGCCGAATCCCGGAAAGCAGCGTGAGGTCGGCTGTCCAGATCGGCCGGCGCCAGCGCTGCCAAATGAGCCCAGGTCAAGGTTGCGCGACTGCGTTCGGCAATCTGGATCTTGAGACGGCGAGGTATTGTGCGACTTGGTGGTGCAAGCTCCTGTCCGGCCGGGCAACCGCAGACGGCGTTGGTCGTCCGCTGGCCAATGGTTCGGCGCATCCCAATCGAGTGCGCCCGCATCGCAGCACGAAGCGTGACGTCCCCCGAATCGCAGACCGACGGGGAGCGCGACGAGAGACAAGCGTGCCGAGCCCGCCCGCAGGAGCCACCGCACCTCAGCGATAGACCTTGACGGAATCCTAACGCACTTAGAACGATGGAAAGCACCCCTCTCACGGAACAGCGGGCTCGCCTCTGGGGTTAGGGTAATGATGTGCACGCCGCAGTCGGCGAGCTCAATTGCACAGCCAGTTCTCACTGCAGGAATCCCGTGCTGTTTTGTACCTGGCCCTCGACGGCCGAACGGCCACCTCCAATAGCATATCAGGGCACAGACTGAGCTCGGGGTAATATCGAGTCCTCGGTTGGTGAGTGTCGGGCGCAGCAGCCCAATGCCGTGGAGACTCGATCGGTTCGTTGAAGGAGAATGGGAAATGAGAACGGCAATCTTGGTCTCGACGCATGGGCGTGAGCGCCGTGCGACGCTATTGAGCATTGCGGGCGCGCTCCTCGTCGTCGCAGGTTGTACGGACCAAATCGCACCGTCGGCTCCGGCCAGCGTTCGGCCTTCGGTCCACACCCAACGGAGCGTGACCGGCCAGGCAAGCGATCTCGTTGCAACGCCGGATGGATGGTATCACCGCAGTTGCGTTCACACGATTCCGAACGGCGCGACGATCGCGCTCGATGGGCGAAGAGTGACGCTCCGAGACGGAAGTTCCTATCAAATTCCGTCGTGTGGTCAGCCCGGCCGTGTGAGCATCGCCGAGAAGGGCGCGACCGGCCCAAATCTCAACTCATGGCTCGAATACGCGTACTATGACCCCGGCACTTCTTGGGGAACACTGAACGCAGGCACACATGTGCCGACGGCGCCAACGGCAGCCTTCGATTCGAGTCAGGTCTACTACACATTTCCGGGAATCCAATCGGCATCATATATCGTACAGCCCGTCCTCACATACGGGTACGCCCCAGACTACGGCGGCAATTCTTGGACGGCGGCGTCGTGGCGATGCAACAGCGGCAGTGACTGCAACCATGGGACGGCCATATCCGTTGCGTCGGGGGATTCTGTTGTCGGCACGGTCAGCGCGAGCGCGTGCTCGAACGGTCAGTGCACGTGGACGATTACTACGTTGGATGTCACGTCGGGGGTGCGATCGTATTACAGTGCCGTCGATACCTCAGCCTACGTCGACGCCGTCGGAGGCTCGGTGGAGACCTACAATCTGACCACCTGCCATCAGCTTCCGGCGGACGGCATGCTCTACTCGGCGATCGGACTGTATGATCAATCAAATAACCAAGTGACGCCAAGCTGGACGCCGGTCGTGCAAGGCGACCTGAGCCCCTCTTGCGGATTCGGAGTCGATACGACGGCGACGTCGATACAACTCCTTGATGATGCTGGCCCGTCAGTGACCCTCTCGGGTCCGAAATCAGACACCGCGTATGCGTATGTCACCGTGACTGCGAATGCGTCTGGTGGAGTAACGCCGTACAGCTATGCGTGGACCGTCAACGGAGACGCGAACGTGTGCGGCGACGAGAGCGCCTGCGAGGCACAGCTCGGGGCCGCATACACCGCTACCACATTTGATGTTACTGTAACCGACGCAAACGAGGTAACTGCTTCTGGTCAATTGACGGTCGCCGCGTGCCCATCTGGCTCATCGCCGATCAAACGTGCTGCGGCTAGCTCAGCGGAACCACTGAACCTGTGTGGGCCGTGACGCCATTTACGAAGAGTCACACCGCGCTCGGCGGCAGAGCCTCCGCTGTGAGCGTGCGGTAACAGACTTCTTTACGCCGACGGGTAGGTTGGGCAAGAGATGTCCAATTGACCGTCGGCGTTCGGCAACGCCAGCGAGGATCAGGGTTCTATGCAACAACTCCTGAATATAGGTCACCATCGTACCGCGCTGACTGGACTCGTCGTGGCGACGATTATGGCGGTGGCCGCCGTCATCGACGCATGTTCAACCCCGACCCAACCGACCCAATCGGGCAAGCCTTCCATCCCAACGCTGCTCGTTACGAACGATGCGTGCAATACGAGCGGCTGTCGGACGCTAGAAGTGCGTGCGTTCGTGTGGAAGTTTACGATTCCACAAGAGCCGTATGGCCTGGAAGTCGTCGGCGAAGTGCACAACGACTCGACGTGCCTACGCTTCCCAGCGGCGTGGAAACTATCCATCAAGGGCGACACCGATACGACGTCCATAACATGGACTCCGGCTGACACCACGCCAGTCTACCTATTTGCGGTGGATTCCGCCGTGTTCCACAGCAGTTGGACTAAGGCGGAGGAGGACAGTGCGGCACAGCGACTGTGGCCGTACGATGGATCGATAACCGGAGGCGTAGGCCACACGACGAACTTCGTCGTTGGGATGTCGAAAGGGTGGCATATCCAAGTGCCCTATGTCCCACCAGTCCAAGGCGCTGGGGCAGACGTTGCCGTCGCGCCCATGGCGCCTTGCGAGCCTTAGCATCGTTCGATGCCTCGTTCGTTCAATCCAGCCCAAGAGGCCATTGTCTGATCGGAGCCTCCGGGAATGCCGGGGCGATTCATTAACGGTCGATGCGCTAGCGGGCCGCCACCTCCAGACCGCGTCGATCCCGAGATTGAGGAGCGAGCTCAGGCGTTACTTGAGCGGACCGGGCGGCGATCGCAAGCTTGAATGACTGGTGTGGGGAATCGTTGACAGATGTCCATTTCTGTGTATTGTTTCCCACATGGGCACACCCGCACGGCAGAAGATCATGGCGCTCACGCACAGGCGCGGGTTCGTGGACGCGAAGACCGTGTCCCGCGCGGGTATCCACACCCAGGCGCTCACGCGGCTCGTCGCCGATGGCACGCTTGAGCGCGTTGCCCGGGGGCAATACCGGGTCACCGAAACCGAGGTCGGCGAGCACCACGGACTCGTCCGCATGGCCGTTGCGGCGCCCGCCGGGGTCATCTGCCTCCTGTCGGCACTTAGCTACCATGGGATTGGCACCCAGCTTCCGGTCGAGGTCTGGGTGGCCATTGAGCGGGGGCGGACGGTGCCGAAGGTCTCCAACCTCCGGCTCCGAGTGCTGCACTACAGCGGTCGGGCGTTCTCCGAAGGGGTGGAGGTCCACGAGATCGAGGGCCAGCCCGTCCGCATCTACAGCGTCGCGAAGACGATCGCCGACCTGTTCAAGGCGCGCAACCAGGTCGGCGTGGACGTCGCCGTGGAGGCGCTCCGCGAGGCGTGGCGTGATCGGCGCTTTGCCATGTCCGACCTTGACCGGGCTGCGCGCGCGTGCCGTGTGGAACGGGTGATGCACCCGTACCTCGAAGCAGTGGTCGCATGACCGACGGCCTGGCGCGATCCGTTCAGACGCGGCTGGTGCATCGCGCGCACGCGCTGGAAATCGACCCGAACGTGGTGCTCGCCCGGTACGCATCGGAGCGGCTGCTCTATCGGCTGTCGCGTTCGCCGCACGCGGAGCGCTTCGTGCTGAAAGGTGCGCTCATGCTCCTCGTCTGGCTTGGGGAGACGATCCGTCCGACGCGCGATACGGATCTGCTGGGCTTTGGGGCGACCGACGCCGAGTCGCTACGGCGCACGTTTGCGGACCTCTGCGTGCTGCCCGTCGAAGCCGACGGCATTGAGTTCGACGCGGGAACGATACGGGTGGCCCCGATTCGCCGCGAAGATCTGTACGGCGGCCAACGCATCACGCTCGTATCGCATCTCGGTAGTGCCCGGCTCCCGGTCCAGGTCGACGTGGGCGTCGGCGACGCCGTGTTTCCGGAGCCGCAGCAGATCGAGTACCCGAGCCTCCTCGATCTCCCGCGTCCCAAGCTGCGCGCCTACCGGCCGGAGTCGTCCATCGCTGAGAAGCTTCACGCGATGATCGAACTCGGCTCGAAAAACAGTCGGATGCGCGACTTCTTCGATGTCTACGCACTCGCGGCCGCCAAGACGTTTGACGGTGCTGTGCTCGCCGGCGCGCCATCGGATCCACGTTTGCGCGCCGCGAGACGCCGGTGCCCACCGGGCTGCCGCTCGCGATGACGCGGGACTTCGCCGAACTCGAAGGCAAGCGCAGCCAGTGGGCCGGCTTCCTGCGCCGCCTTCCCGGCACGTCGGCGCCGACGGACCTCGCCACCGTGATCGACACCCTTTCCGCGTTCGCCGGGCCCGTGCTCATCGCCGTTGGCCGCGGGGAAACATTCGACCGAACCTGGCTCGCGGGAGGACCGTGGCGATGAGCGGGCGGCGCGATGAACGACCAACCGGAGCGAATCGGTGGCGGGGCTGGTGCCACTTCCGGTGCCACTTCGTCCAGAGAACTTCTCGGATTCCGGAATTGCGACTCCGAGCAGATCGTGGGGAATCGCGTTGACGTACGAGACCTTATCGGAATCCGGCCAGAGTTCTTAGAAGACTGATAAGCGTGAGGTCGGTAGTTCAACTCTACCCAGGCCCATTCCGAACCCCTCGGCCGCATCCGCCATCGCGATGCGGCCGAGTGCGTTCCGGCCCCAGCCTCCGCATTCGCCATCCCCGCCGGGAAACGCTATGGTTGGCGAATCCAGCACCTCCGGAGTCGCCCGTGATCCGCAGCCTCAGCCTCGTTCTCGCCCTCCTCGCCTCCGGCGCCATGCCGACGGCGTCCCGCGTCGGCACGCACCCGGCGCCGATCGTCCGCGCCGCCGCCACCGCGCCGCGGTTCGAGATCTCCTTCCCGGCGTCCGTCCACGCCCAGCCGATCACCGGCCGAGTGTTCCTCGCCATCAGCCGCGACTCCGCACCGCCCCCGATCACGAACGCCGGCTCGTTCACCAACAGCCATCCGTTGTTCGGGCTCGACGTGAACGCCCTCGCGCCCGGCCGGGCCGCGGTGATCGACGCGTCCACGCCGGGCTATCCCACGGTGTCGCTCGACGACGTCCCCGCCGGCGACTACTGGGTGCAGGCCGTGATGAACGTCTACACCGAGTTCCATCGCGCCGACGGCCACACGATCTGGGCGCACATGGATCAGTGGGAAGGGCAGGACTTCACGCGCTCGCCCGGCAACCTGGTGAGCGCGCCGCAACGCGTGCGCTTCGGACCGGGCGCTCCGGCCGCCGTGGAGCTGTCGCTCACCCACGTCATTCCGCCCATCCAGATGCCCCCCGACACCAAGTGGGTGAAGCACATCAAGATCCAGAGCGCACTGCTCACCAAGTTCTGGGGCCACCCGTTCTACCTCGGCGCCACGGTGTTGCTCCCCGCGGGCTACGACACGCATCCCGACGTCCACTACCCGACGGTATTCGAGCAGGGGCACTTCAACCTCGCGGCGCCCCTCGGCTTCAATCCCGACAGCTTCCCGATGCCGCCGCAATACGTGGCGCTCTTCAAGTCGTACAACCTGGAGCCGGGGTGGGTGTTCGCGCGCCACTGGGAGGGCGCGGGCTTTCCCCGCATGATCGCGGTGACCTTCCAGCACCCCACGCCGTACTTCGACGACTCGTACGCCATGAACTCGGCCAACAACGGCCCGTACGGCGACGCGATCATGACGGAGCTGATTCCCTATCTCGAATCGCACTTCCGGATGATCCGGGCGCCGTACGCGCGCGTGCTCACCGGCGGGTCCACCGGCGGATGGGAGTCCATCGCGCTCCAGATCCACCACCCGAAGTTCTTCGGCGGCACCTGGACGCTGTATCCCGACCCCGTGGACTTCCACCACTACGGCACGGTGAACGCCTACGTGGACACGAACGCGTTCGTGGACGACGCGCCGGGGATCGCGCCGTTCAGTCCGATCAGCTCGTGGTACCATCCCGAGCGCATGATCATGCGCGACGACGACGGGCAGCCGTGGCTGAGCATCCGCGACTTCAGCCGGCTGGAGGACGTGCTCGGCAGCCACGGCCGGTCGGGTGAGCAGCTCGAAGCGTGGGAGTCGGTGTACGGACCCGTCGGCGCCGACGGGTACCCCGTGCCGCTGTGGAACAAGAAGACGGGGCACATCAACCGCTCGGTGATCGACTACATGCGCGATCACGGCTACGACCTCGAGGCGTACCTCGCGAAGAACTGGCACACCGTGGGCCCCGATCTCGTGGACAAGATCCACGTGGACGTCGGTGACATGGACAACTTCTACCTGAACCTCGCGGTCATGGATCTGCAGCACTTCCTCGAATCCACGACGTCGCCGCACGTGCCGGGCGTGTTCCGGTACGGACGGCCGGAGAAGGGGCACGGGTGGCAGCACGTGCCGAATTCCGAGCTGCTGCGCGAGATGGCCGCGGCGATCACGAGGCACGCGCCGCCGGGCGCGAACACGCGCGCCTGGAAGTACTAGCCGCCGGCTCAGTGTTTGGGCGGCGGGGCGCGCAGCTCGGCCAGTTCGCGTTCCGCCGCCGCGATGCGGGCGGTGTCGTGCATCGCCCGCGCCACGGCGAGCGCCCGCTCGACCAGCGACACGGAAGGCGGCACGTGCGGCATGATCGAATCCACGACCGCCTGCGCCTCGGCCGGCCGTCCCTGGGCGAGCAGTGCGTCTATCAGATACAGACAGGGGCTCGGATAATCGACCAGACATGACGGGCGCGCCACGCGCTCGGCCTCGGGCCACATCTTGAGCCGCACGAGCGCGTCGGCGTAGTTCTCGCCGATCTGCGGATTGCGCTCCAGCGACCAGGCAATGGAGTAGTGTTGCACGGCCTCCCGCGGATGGCCGGCACGCAGGGCCCGGTCGCCCAGGTAGGTCTGCGCGTAGAACGACTCGGGGTGCGCCGCGGCGAGCTGCGAGAGCATGACGTCGGTGGAGCGCCAATCGGGCGTTCGCGTCCACGTGCGGGCGACGCCGAGCACCAGCACGAGCGCCGCGGCCGGAATCGCCACGCGCGGCACGCGGCGTCCCCACTCCACCAGCGGCACCGCGACGAACGCCAGCGCCACCGACGGCAGATAGAGCGTGCGCTCGGCGAGGAGGATGCCCACCGGCACCGCGAGATTGGAGACGACGAAGATGCTGGCCACGAACCAGGCCACCGCCGCCGTCCACCAGGGGACGCGGCGCCGGAGCATCACGGCGCTGGCGAACACGACGGCCCCCAGCGCGAGGCTCACCCAGACGATCGGCGCGTTCCAATGGGCGGCCGTGAGCACGTTGGGCCCGTAGTCGGCCGCGAGGTCGCGCGGGTACACGAGCAGCCGCAGATACTGGGGCCACATACTGATCGCGGTGGCGATGCGGGTGGCCGTCGAGGCGCCGATCAGCGCCGGCGCCAGGGTGCTCCCCGAGAACACGGTCAGCACCGCGTAGCGGAGCCCCATGTAGCCGGCGAACAGCATGCCCAGCAGCAGGTAGAGCGGCGCGTCGTCCCACATCGTGCGCCCGAGCGACGTGCGCCGCTCGGGATCGAGCCAGTCCACGATCACGAGCAGCAGCGGGAGCGACACCGCGCTCTCCTTGGTGAGCAGCGCGGCCAGGAAGCACACCGCGATCCCGACCCAACGCACCACCGGCGGCCCGCGGCGCCACAGGTGGAGCAGGCAGGCGGCCAGCACGAACAACGTCATGAGCACTTCGGCCCGGCCCACGATGCCCGACACCGCCTCGACGTGCACGGGATGGATGGCGAACAGCACGCCGCCCAGCGCGGCGGCGAGCGGCGGAGCGCCCAGCCGGAGCACCAGCACCACGACGAGCGCGCACACCAGCGCGTGGAGCAGGATGTTCACGGCGTGGAAGCCCATGGGCTGGCCGTGCCAGAGGCCCCACTCCACGGCGTACATGAAGATCGTGAGCGGTCGGTACAGTCCCACCTGGAAGGGCATGTTCGGCCAGTACGGCGACACCCAGATGTCGCGCATCGCCGCGGCGCCGTGCACGAACGGATTTTCCTGGACGACGATCTGGTCGTCGAGCGTGAATCCATTGTGGAGCGCGTTCAGATAGACGACGCACGCCACGAGCGCGGCGAGCCAGGGGGCCAGGCGGCGCAGCCGGTCGCGGGTCGGCGCGGTGGACGGCTGCGTCATCGGCCGCCCACGCCGAGTGCGCCGCGGAACCGCGCCTTGAGCCGCTCTCCGTCGCGCTCGGGCAGCACGCGGGGCAGTTCCTCCGGCGCGACGCGCACGCGCGCGAACACGAGGTCGGTCTGCGCGGCCAGCGCCGGCGCGAGCAGATCGAGATCCGCGTCGCTCTCGACGTCGTACACGGTCTCGATGCCGCACGCCGACGCGACGGCCGCGAGATTCGTGGGACCCGACGTGTGGCTCGGCTGCATGCCGGTCTCGCCGTAGCGTCCGTTGTCGAGCACGACGACGGCGAGATTGCGCGGCCGCTGCAAGGCGATCGTGGCGAGCGAGCCCAGGCCCATCAGCATCTCGCCGTCGCCGGTGATCACGAGCACGCGCCGCCGCGGTTGGGCGAGGGCCAGTCCCAAGCCCATCGCGGCCGCGCCGCCCATCGCGCCCCACAGGTAGAAATTCCGGTCGTCGTCGCCCGCCGCCGCGACGTCCCAGGCACTGGCGCCCAGCCCGGCCACCACGAGCGCGTCGCCGCGGGAGGCCAGCAGCCGCCGGACCACGTCTCGCCGGTCGAGCATCACTTCACCCACTGCTTGCGGCCGATGAGCCGCTGCGAGACGATCACCGCGACCGCGGTTTCGTGTCCGAACGCCCGCTCGGCGGCCGCCTCGACCGCGGGCTCCACGTCGGACGCCGCGTCCACGCGGGCGACCTCCACGCCGCAGAGGCGCAGCACCTCTTCCGCCGTCGTCCCCATCGGGACCTGCCACGGATTGAACTCCTCGAACTCACCGCGCATGGTGACGAGCATCAGCAGCGGGAATCGGCAGGTTCGCGTCATGGCCAGCATGTTGACGCAGTTGCCCACGCCGCTGGACTGCATGAGGAGCGCCGAGCGCTCTCCGCCCAGCCAGGCGCCGGCGGCGAGCGCGACGCCCTCTTCCTCGGTGGTCAGGGCGACGTCGCGGATGGAGGCGTCGTCGCGGCAGAGGGCGATGAGGCGGGCGTGGCCCGCGTCGGGGACGTACGCCACCTGCCGGATTCCGGCGCGTGTGAACACGTCGTGGATCCGGTCGGGCCAGTCGGGGGTTTCGGTGGCGGTCGGGGCCTGGGGCAGGAGCGGGTCTCGAAGAAGCTGGGTGGTTGTAAAGTGCGGCCGGGGACGCCGCGCGGGAACGGGGGCCGTCACGCCGGGCCGGCGCCCGATCGATCCCGTGCCCAATGGCGTTGGGAGCCGGCAGGGGAGTTGCCGCCGTTGAAGCGCCCGAAGTGGCGCGCCGTCATCACGCCCATCAAGAGAACGCCCAATCCGACGGCCACCATCTCGCTCGTCGAGCGAAGATCGAAGTTCCCCACCCGGGCGATGAGAAGGTAGGCGGCCACGAAGTTCCCGAATCCCCAGACCACGTTCACGCTCGAGGTCGACAGCCCCTGCCCGGGGGGCTTCGCGAACGGGCTCTGAAAGGGCCGCCCCATCATGCCGCTGACGAAGTGCGGCACGGCGTTCGCCAGAAATGCCCCGCCGAACAGGTAGGAAAGTTCGTGCAGCCAATTCATGGTCGGGCGTTCCTTTACAAAAGATAGATGGTCTCCGGCGTCGTGCCTGGCCCGCCGTCCCTGGAAGCTACGGACGCCTGCGCGGAGCGCGAGTCATGATCGGAGATCGCGCCGCATCCGGTATGGGGATTGTGAGCCGGCCAGGCATGCGATCGGCTCGGCCCGGCTCCACCGCCCCGAACCCGTCCCGGACCCCTCGCAGGAGATTCTCCCATGCGCTCCCGCTCCATCCGTGCCCTCGCCCTCTTCGTTGGCGTCGTCTCCTCGGCGGCGTGGGTGGCCGCCTGCAGCAGCGGCAGCGACACGACCACGGCTCCGCCGGCCACGACCCCGTCGGTTCAGGGCGACTGGACCTTCACGCTCACCAGCGCCGACTCGACGAAGACGGGCGACACCGCCACGGTCTCGCACGTGCTCGTGATCGACACCGGCGGCGTCCTCGTGGGCACGGGGGACCGATTCAGATTCGACGGGGTCCGGCGCGACGCGCAGGTCAGCCTGAACGTGTACTCCCCGCAGGGGAAGGACCAATACGTGAGGCAGACCACGATGTACCTGACTCTGGCCGGCGACACGCTGTCGGGCGGCGGCGTCTTCTTCCATCCCACCCTCGATCCGCTGGTGAACCCCGACGGGTCGCCCGACGCCAAGGATACGACCGCCAACGCCGATTCGCTCATCCTCGACGGGTCCGAGCTCTACACGGTCAGGGGAGTCCGCACCGGGCCGCTCAGCGCGAGCATGGCGGCGCTCGTCCGCGAGGGAAAGAGTTTCATGCCGGCTACGGCCCCTAACCGGGATTTCGCGAGCGGCATCTGCTCGATGTTCAGCTCCATCTCTTCGTTCTTCATCGGCAAGATGACCAACGGCCTGTTCCGGCCGATGAGTTCGTGCTACGGCGAATGGGACGGTGGGGGTTACTACCTGTTCGGGCGGGTCGGGCCGGGGTCGATCACGCCGATGTTCACGGAGACGTTTTACCAGCCGCAGGAGTGGGTTCCCTGCACGGTGCGGAGCTACAGTTTCCAGATCTCCATCGAGGGGACGGCCACCGGCACGAGTGTGCTCAATCAATACTATATGCTGGATCCGGCCTGGTGGCTCGGGCCGCAGCTCAACGCGACGAACCCGCCCAATCTGGGATTCGGCATCACCCTCGATGAGTGGGCCAACCAACTGTATCAACTCACCGGCGGCTACGCGATCTCGTTGGCGCACAGCGAGTACTCCAACAACTGGTCGATGTACGTGAACACCGTGAACGGCGGTCTGACCTACGACCAGATATACACGAGCCCGCTGCCGAACCTGATCGTCAACACGCTGCTCGGCCTCGCCGGACCGGGGCACGTGTTTGCGCACTACGGCCGGGTCATCAACGATCACTGGAACCTCAAGCGCGCGCCGTGGGGCATCCCCTGCTCCACGCCGCTGGACATCATCTATCTGTTCGGGACGAACAACGTGACGTACAACTGATGGGGGCGCGGGCGGGCGCTCGGCCTATGTGCCGAGCGCCGCTCGCGGCAGGCTCTGGCCACTGGTCCGGATCCGAATCATGGCCCCCGCGATCGTGAGACCGACCATGACGACTCCGACGAGCACGCCGAAGGCCATGGACAGCCATGGGTGCAGCGCGGCGGTCGAGAGCAGCATCACGCCGCGAACGAGCAGGTCAACGCTCGTCCACACCACGCCGAGCGCGAACCCGCTGAGCAACGGCGTGCGATCGCCGACGGCGGCGGCGATGAAGCCGCCCAGGCAGGCATTGAGAGTAGCGAACGTCAGGATGGCCACGTTCCAGCCGACGCCGTGCAACCGGAAGGCGGAGACGGAGTGCACCAGGCCGAACTGCCAGGCCAGGCCCTTGGCAAGCAGGAGCGCCAGGACATCGAGCACGATGAGGAACGTCAGCGCCGAGAAGCCGATCGCGATCAGCCGGCGTGCCTCGCGCGCCGTCAGCCGCGACAGCCAGCTCGCCGCGACATGGGGCGTCGTGCGCAGGAGTTCGCGATAGTACCACCGGCGCGCGGCGCGGGCGCCGTCGCGGCCCGCGCGCTGCGACAACTCCTCGGCGAAATCCCCGACGAGATCGTCGCGAAACGCGGTTTCGGTGCACAACGCTTCGAGGAACAGCTCGGCAGTACGCGGGGCTCCGTTCATGCCGGCTCCGGTTTGATGGTGGGACCGACCCCGGCCCAGACGGACGCCGCGACGCGTTGGGCGTCCCGGATCGCCTTGCGGCCGGCTCCGGTGACCGAAAACTGGCGGCGCGACCTCCCGCCGCGCACGGGCAGCGGCGCGGTGGTCCGGGACGCGAGCAGTCCCTTTTCCTCCAGCCGCTGCAGGGTGGTGTAGGTCGCGCCCACCGAGTAGTCGCGGTTCAGGCGCGCCGAGAGATCGCGGCGGACGGCGAGTCCGTAGGCGTCGTCGCCCAGGCGGGCGACGGCGAGCAGCACGGCGAGCTCCAGGGGGCCGAGGGGCGATGTGGCCATAGTTCTATTCTGTAGAACAAATAGCCGCGGCGCAAGGGAAGCCCGGAACGGGGGTGGGCCGCGCCCCAGGGCCCCTCGTTTGCCGCGCCCCGGTCCGCCTCCCATGTTGAAGCCGGTCCCCCCCAAGGACCCTTTTGCATCCAAGGAGCGGCGGAATGCCACACCTGGCGATAGATACCGGCAATACCGGCTTCATGCTGTTGTGTTCGAGCCTCGTCATGCTGATGACGCCGGGGCTCGCGTTTTTTTATGGCGGCCTCGTGGGGCGCAAGAACGTCCTCGCGATCATGATGCAGAGCTTCGTGTCGATGGGCTGGACCACCGTGCTCTGGTGGGCGTTCGGGTTCTCGATGTGCTTCAGCGGGACGATGGCTGCCGGCACCGATTACGCCGGCATCATCGGCAACTTCCATTGGGCGTTCCTCAACGGCGTCTCGCTGAGCATGCCGTCGCCCGCCAACCCCACGATCCCGCTGATCGTGTACTTCGGCTACCAGATGATGTTCGCGATCATCACGCCGGCCCTGATCACGGGGGCGTTCGCCAATCGCGTGCGCTTCCCCGCCTACATGGTCTTCCTCACGGCGTGGCTCACGCTGGTGTACTTCCCGTTCGTGCACATGGTGTGGGGCGGCGGGCTGCTGGCGCACTGGGGCGTGCTCGACTTCGCCGGCGGCATCGTGGTGCACAACATCGCCGGCATCGCGGCGCTGGCCTCGGTGCTCTACGTCGGGCGGCGCAAGGTGCTCGACCGGGGACCGCACTCGATTCCGCTGGTCGCCCTCGGCACCGGATTGCTCTGGTTCGGCTGGTACGGGTTCAACGCGGGCAGCGAGTTCCGCGTGGACGCGGTCACCGCGGTCGCGTTCGTGAACACCGATCTGGCGGCCAGCTTCGCCGCCGTCGCCTGGCTGGCCATGGATTGGATGCACACGCGCAAGCCGAAGTTCCTGGGGCTGCTCACCGGCGCCGTGGCGGGGCTGGCCACGATCACCCCCGCGGCCGGCTACGTGTCGCCCAAGTCGGCGGTGGTGATCGGACTGCTCGCCGGCGTGGTGTGCTACTACGCGGTGGCGCTCAAGAACCGGCTGCACTGGGACGACGCGCTCGACGTGTGGGGCGTGCACGGCGTGGGCGGTTTCCTCGGCATCCTGGCCTGCGGCGTGTTCGCCTCGCTGGCGATCGACCCGAGGGGAACGAACGGCCTCATCCACGGCAATCCGCACTTCTTCCTCGTGCAGCTCGGCGCCGTGTGTCTGTCGTCGGTGTGGGCGTTCCTGTTCACCTACGGGATGCTCTGGCTGATCGACCGGATCACGACCGTCAAGGTGGACGAGGCGGGGGAGACCGCGGGCCTCGACTTCTCGCTGCACGGCGAGACGGCGTACCTCGAAGCCGGGGACTGAACCGATCCCGAGGCGCCGACGGGCCTCGGGAACGTCCCGGGGCCCGTCGTGCGTCAGGAACCCGTGGGGGAGTTGCCGCCGTTGAAGCGTCCGAAATGGCGCGCCGTCATCACGCCCATCAATAGAACGCCAACCCCGACGGCGACGATCTGGCCCGTGGCGCGGACGTCGAAGTTCCCCACGCGGGCGATGAGCAGGTAGGCGGCGACGAAGTTCGCGATTCCCCAGACCACGTTCACGGTCGAGGACGAGAGCCCCTCGCCCGGCGGCTTCGCGAACGGGCTCTGAAAGGGCCGGCCCATCATGCCGCTGACGAAATGCGGCACCGCATTCGCCAGAAAGGCGCCGCCGAACAGGTAGGAGAGTTCATGCAGCCAATTCACGGTCGCGCGCTCCGTTCGAAAGGGTCGATGGCGTTCCGCGGGGTCGTTCAGTCGCCGTCGAGCTGGTCCAGCGCGAACGCGTACGCGCCGACGCCCACCGCCTCGCTCGTGCCCAGCCGCGTGATCCCCACGCCGATGCGCTGCAGCGGATCGTACTCGACGGTGCGCGCGGTCCCGGGCACGCGGATCGTGCGCGTGTCGCCGCGGACGAAGCGCGCCAGCTGCGCCGCGTCCTCCAGATTGAACGCCTCCGACGGCAGGCGGCGAAACCGGCCGCCGCCCGGCGCCGTGTAGGGCGCGTTCAGCGCGTCCACGAGCGCGGGGAGAAAGAGCGGCCACGCGTTCGCGATCCCGCCGCCCACCACGGCCAGGCCGTCGAGCAGCGTCAGTGCGTTGCCCAGCGCGTCGCCGGCGACCTCGCCCAGCCGCCGGTAGGCCTCGACGGCGGCGGCGCGGTTGCCCGGCGCCTTGCCCGTCGCGATGTCGGCGATGCCGCGTGGATCGGGCACGACGTCGGGCGCGAGTCCGGCCGCCTCCGCGTAGGCGCGGCGCACGCCGCGGATGCTCGCGCCCTCCTCCGCGTTCACCCCCGGCTCGAGCTTGTGGCGCACGAGCCAGATCTGCGACGCGTTGGAGTTGTCGCCGCCGAACAGCTCGCCGTTCCGCGTGATGCCGCCCCCGAACCCGGTGCCCAGGGTGATGCCGAACAGGTTGCGGTAGCGCTTGGGACTCCCCGCGTGCTCGAGCAGGCCGTTCACGTACGGCAGGAAGCCGGCGATGGCCTCGCCGTACGCGAACAGCTCGCCGTCGTTGTTGATGTACACGGGCACGCCGAACCGGTCGGCCAGCATCGGGCCCAGCGCCACGCCGCCGCGGAACGCGGGCAGATTCGGCAGATCGCCGATGATCCCCGCGGGATAGTCGGCCGGGCCGGGAAAGGCGAAGCTGATCGCGACGGGCGGCGCCGGACAGCGCGCGCGGACCTGCGTGAATCCCTCCACGATGTCGGCCAGGCAGCGGTCGAGATCGTCGCCGTGCGTGGGCAGCGTCACGGCCTCACCCACCGGCCGGTTGCCGCGCATGGCCGAGAACCGGAAGCTCGTGCCCCCGGCGTCCAGCGTCATGACGATTCGGGAATCGTGATCGCGGTTCATGCCGCCATCGCCGCCGCGGCCGATGCGGCGTCGGGCCGCCCGCGCCGGAACGACAGGAGCAGGAGATACACGAAGCACACGCCCGGCACGACGAACGACAGGTTCTTGCTCACGTCGAACACCACGGCCATGACGAGCGGGATCACGGCGCCCCCGGCGATCGCCATGCACATGAGCCCGGACAGCTCGCTGGCACGCTCCGGACGCTCCTCGACGGTGAGCGAGAAGAGCAGCGGCCAGATGTTGCCGAAGCTCAGACCGGCGGCGAACACGCCGGCGATCGCGAGCGGCTCCCACCCCGTCATCAGGGCCGCGGCGCCCAACAGTCCGACCAGCGCCGAGAGGCGGAAGAAGGTGCGCGGCTTCATCACCATCAGCACGAATCCGCCCACCAGCCGCCCGATGGTGAGCAGCAGGAAGAACAGCGTGGGCCCGAAGAAGCTCGCCTCGCGCGGATCCAGCCCCACGGCCTGCATCGCCGGCAGCAGGAAGCGGCCCATGCACACCTCGGAGCCCACGTACAGGAAGATCCCGATCACGGCGAGCAGGAACACCGGCTCGCCGAGCAGTCCGAGGCTGGCGCCCATGCTCGGCGGCGTCTCCTGCGGTGCCTCCTCCACCTTGAGCGACGCCACCCAGATGAAGGCGACGACCATGAGCACGAAGAAGATGGGGAAGCTGGCGCGCCACCCCATGCCGTTGAACACGACGAACGCGCCGAGCGCCGCCGGCGTGACCAGATACGTGGACGCGGTGCTCCCGATCCCCTTCACGCCCTGCGCGAAGTTGAGGTTGCGGCTGTAATTCCCCTCGGCGCTCACGTCGCGCATGATCGGATTGCCCGCCACCTGCAGGAACGTCGTGCCCACGCCGAGCACGAAGATGCAGGCCAGCAGCAGCGCGTAGCCCGGCACCATCACGCTCGGCACGAGCAGCGCGACGGCGTTGAAGCCGAGCCCGAGCAGGAGAAGCTTCTTCTTGCCGATCCGGGCGGCGAGGAATCCGCCCGGCACGCTGAACACCGCGAAGGCGATGAACACGAAGAACGGCATCAGTGTGGCGACCACGGTGCTGACGTGCAACTGCGACTTGGCGGCCGCCGACAGCGGGCCCATGGCGTCGGCCACGCCCATGACGAAGAACGCGAGGAAGATCGGGAGGGTGGAGCGCTTCATCGGCCGCGCCCGGTGGGAGCGGGATTGGACGCCGGCGTGACCGGCCCCGCGGGATACGACGGCGGCGCGTCGGCGGGGTCAGCGCCCCACGACGTGTCGGGCGTCGGGCCCATCGTGAAGTCGAGCTCGGTGACGCTGGTGCCCGGCGTGATCACGGCGTCGGCCGAGAGCCAGTCGGTCGCGCACGGCTTGCCGTTCACGGTGAGCGACTGGACGTACGTCTGCATCGTGGCGCCGGGAGCCGACACGACCACGGTGCGGCCGTCGCCGAGGTGGATCGTCGCTTTCGGGAACACCGGCGCGCCGAACACGAGCACGGGCGTGCCGGGGGTCTCCGGATACATGCCGAGGTACGACCAGACGAGCCACGAACTCATGGCGCCCAGGTCGTCGTTGCCGGGCTCGCCGCCGGGGGTCGCGGAATAGACGTCGGTGAGCAGGCGGTGCACGACGGCCTGCGTCTTGTACGGCGCGCCGGCGTAGTCGTAGATCCACGGCATGGTGAGCGCGGGCTCGTTGCCGGCCCAGTAGTAGGGCAGGTCGGGGCCCACGTTGAGCTGGGTGAACAGCGTGTCGAGGCGCTCGACGGCGATCGCGTTTCCGCCCATCGCACCGATGAGCCCGTGCAGGTCCTGGGGCACCATCCAGGTGTACTGGATCGTGTTGCCCTCCTCGAATCCGCTCTGTCCGTAGCGGCGGGGGCGGACCTGGAATCCGGGCCCGGTGGGGAACGTGCCGTCGGCGGAGCGCGGCTCCACGTAGCCCGCGAAGCCGCGGAACTCGGCCTGGCTGTCGAACACGTTCTGCCAGTCCTGCGAGCGTCCGAGGAAGCGCACGTAGGTCGCGGTGTCGCCGATCTGGCGGGCGAACGCGGCGATCGAGAAGTCGGCCAGCGCGTACTCCAGCGTCTCGGACGCGTTGCCCGGCACGTAGCCCAGGCGCTCGTAGTCGTGGAGGTTGGGGCGCTCGATGAACCCGCCCGACCAGGTGGACGGATCGGAGCTGCGCGTGGCGCCGCGCACCATGGCTTCGAGCGCGGTGTCGGCGCTGAAGTCACGGGCGCCGAACGCGTACGCCTCGGCGATGATGGGGTCGGCGGCATCGCCGTTCATGACGCCGGTATAGTCGTTGTCATATCCCCACTTGGGGAGCCAGCCGCCCTGCGCGCGGTCGTTGAGCAGCGAGCGCACCATGTCGCTGGTGGCCTTCGGCGCGAGCAGCGCGAGCAGCGGCACCTCCGACCGGTAGATGTCCCACCCCGAGAAGTTGGCGTACTGCGCCGGCTGCGCGGCGGGCAGGTGATGCACCCGGTGGTCGAAGCCGATGTACTGGCCGTTCACGTCGGAGAAGAGGTTGGGGTGGAGCAGCACGTGATACAGCCCGGTGTAGAACTGCACCTGCTGGTCGTGCGTGCCGCCCTGCACGGCGATGCGGCCCAGGATCTCGTTCCACGCGGCGTGCGCCTTGGCGGCGACGGCGCCGAGATCCCACCCGGTGTCCTCGGCGCGCAGGTTGTCCCACGCGTTGGCCTCGCTCACGTACGAGATCGCGACCTTGAGCATCACGGGCTTGCGGTTGCGGGCGTCGAAGGTGACCCAGGCGCCCGTCCGCGCGCCGGCGCTGCCGCGGCTTGCCGCGTCGCGCGCGCGGCCCTGCCACGTGCCGAACGACGCGAAGGGACGGTCGAAGGTGGCCACGAAATACATCGTCGCGTTGCTGTGCGCGCCGCAGAAGTGCCCGGAGGTCTCCATGCCCGCGAGCTCGCGGTCGCCGATGATGCGGACCGACGAGGCCTCGCTGCCCGTCTGCGCGCCGTCCACCTTGAACAGGAAATCGGCCTTCGACGTGGCGGGGAAGCGGAAGCGGCCGATCCCGGTGCGCGCCGTGGTGGCCAGCGCCACGTCGATCGCCCGCGGCGTGCCGGGGGCGAGCGTCACGTCGTACGCGCCCGCCGTGGCGTGCTCGTGCGCGTGGCTGAAGGGCTCGAACGCGGTGTCCGGACGCGCGCCCACCGCGCCGGTGGTCGGCAGGATCGGGACCTCGCCGTCGGCCGAGCAGCCGGGACCGGACAGATGGGTGAGGCTGAAGCCGAGGGTGGTGGAATCCTTGTACGCGTAATCGCCGCCTGCGGGGCGCGACGGCGTGGTCGGGCTCCACGTGAGCATGCCGAACGGCACGGCCGCGCCCGGGAACATGTCGACGTCGCCGGTGACCTTGCCGCCGTTCCCGGTGCCGATGAACGGGTCGACGAGGCCGGCGGGGTCGGTCGAGGGCGGCGCCAGATGCGCCGGAATGCCGACCGGTTCCGCGTCGGCGGGGGTGGGCGCCCAGGCCATGGGCGCCAGCGAGAGCGCGAGTCCCACCACGCCAGCCATCCGCACGCGCGCGCCGAGCGCGGCGCCGCGCGACCAGATCCATCTACGCATGTGCACGACTCCCCGGAAGCCAATCCGTTCGCGGTGCGCCCGGGGGGGCGTGGAGGAAGCTATGCCCCGTCACCCGGATCGCAATCGGGCCGCCGACGGGCGCCGGGCGTGCATCCGATGCTCGACGCGCAAACCATCCGGCGGCTCCGGCTGTCCGAAGGAGCGATTGCCGCCGCCGCGGCGCTCGACGCACCGGCGGCTGAAACCCGGATCCCGAGCCCGCGTACTGGGGACATGCCGAACCTGCGCCGAATTTCCGCGTTCCACGTGCTCGTGGTCGCGATGCTGGCGGTCGGAGTGGGAGCGACCACCGCCATCTTCTCCGTCGTCAACGGCGTGCTGCTGCGGCCGCTGCCGGTGCCCGACCCGCAACAGGTGGTGCTCGTGGGCGAGCGGAATCCCAGCTCGCTCAACGCCCTCCGGTTCTTCGACACACCGTCGGCGATCATGGCGTGGCAGACCCGGGCCACGGACTTCGAGGCCATCGCCGCGCTGCAGTCCACGTCGCTGACGCTCGCCGGGCACGGCGTGCCGCAGGTGCTCAACGGCGTGCGGACGACGACGAACTTCTTCGACGTGCTCCGGGCGAAGCCGGAAATCGGCCGCTTCTTCACGGCGGCCGACGCCGCCGACAGCACGCATCCGATGGTGATCACCGATGCGCTCTGGCGGTCGGCGTTCGACGCCGATCCGGGTGTGCTCGGGCGCATGGTGGGCGCGCCGGGCCGCGAAGCGCGCGTGATCGGCGTGCTGCCGCCCGACGTGCGGATCGGGGGCAGCGAGCTGGGCCCGATGACGACCGGCAGCCGCACGGAATTCTTCGTGCCGTTCGCGTTCGGACCGAACTTCGGCGGCGATCTCGCGACCGTCTGGTCGAACTTCAATTTCACGGCGATCGGACGTCTGAAGCCGGGCGTGACGGTGCACCAGGCGCTGGCGCAGCTCGACGTGATCCAGGCCAACCTGGCGGCGAACGCGCCGGACCGGGCGCCGGCCATGACGCTGGAGGCGGAAGTCGTCCCGGTGCTCGCCTACGCCACGCAGGATTCGCGGCAGGGGCTGTGGCTGTTGCTGGGCGCGGTGGGCGCGGTGCTGCTGATCATCAGCGTCAATCTGGGCGGGCTCTGGGTGAGCCGCGTGGTGGACCGCCGGCGCGATTGGGCGATCCGCATCGCGCTGGGCGCCGAGCCCGGCCGGCTGGCGCGGCGGGTGCTGGGCGAGGGACTCGCGCTGGGCGTGATCGGCGGCGCGCTGGGAATGGCGTGTGCGGCCGCGGGACTCACGGGGCTGCTGGCGCTGGCTCCGAAGGACATCCCGCGGCTCGACCAGGTCCACGTGGACTGGCGGGTGCTGGCGGTGGGACTGCTGCTTTCCGCGGTGGCGGGACTCCTCACCGGACTCGTGCCGGCGCTGCGCGTCGGCCGGGGCGACCCGCAGGGCGCGCTCGCGGGGAGCGGCCGCGCATCCACGGCGGGGCCCGCGAGCGTGCGCTCGCGGCAGGGGCTGATCGGCCTGCAGGCGGCACTTTCGACATTGCTCATGGCCGTGGCCGGGCTGCTCGGCTTCAGCCTCTACCATCTGATGACGAAGCCCACCGGATTCTCGAGCGAGCATGCGGTCGAGGCGCAGGTAGTGACCTGGGCCTACGACGGCGCGGAGCGCGACCGGATCCTGCGGCAGATCACCGGGGCGGTGGAGGCCATCCCCGGCGTGCGGGCCGCGGGGCTGACGTCGCACCTGCCGCTCCAGGGCGAGACCTGGATCGACTGGGCCGGCGTGCCGGGCAAGCAGTACCCGCCCGGGCAGCATCCGGGGGCGAACGTGCGCTTCATCGGCGGGGACTACTTCTCGGTGATGGGCATTCCCCTCGTCGCGGGCCGCGATTTCCGCGAGAGCGACCGTCCCGCGGGATGGCCGCCCAAGACCCAGGCCGAAGAAGCGAAGATGCACGAGTCGGTGGTCATCTCCGAGGCCACGGCGCGGACGCTCTGGCCGGGCCGCGATCCGCGCACGCTGATCGGGCAGCCGATCGCGATCGACGACGGGCCGCGGACGATCGTCGGCGTGGCCGCCGACGCGCTGGACGGCACGCTGACCACGGCCGCGCCCGCCGTGGTGTACGAGCCATACTGGAATTGGGATCCCGGCTCGTTCTCGCTGGTGCTCCGGACGTCGCTCCCGCTGAATGCCATCGCCGGGCCGCTGCGCGCGGCGGTGTGGAAGCTGGCGCCGAATGCGCCGTTTCCCGAGGTCGCGCCGCTCAGCGTCCTGCGCTCGGCGGCCACGGCGCCGCAACGGTACCAGTTCACGCTGCTCGTGATCTTCGCCGGGCTGGCGCTGCTGCTCGCCGCCGTCGGCGTCTACGCGCTGGTCACGCACAGCGTGGCGCAGCGGCAGAAGGAGCTGGCGATCCGCCTGGCACTCGGCGCGCCGGCCGCCGCGATCCGCGGGCTGATCGCCGGCCAGGCC
>JBJKPA010000255.1:0-4280 GCA_046706905.1 Gemmatimonadaceae bacterium | reverse complement strand
CCGCCACCACGTGCCGGACGTCGTCGGCCGTCACGTCGCGGCCCGCGTTCCGGATGGCCAGCCGCTCGAACACCTTGGCCAGCTCGCCCACGTTGCCCGGCCACCGATACCGCGTGAGGAGCGTGATCGCCTCGTCGGTCCACCGCGGGGCGGGATGTCCGGTGCGCGCCCGGTGCAGCGCCGAGAAGTGCGCCACGAGCGGCGCGATGTCGTCGGGGCGCTCGCGCAGCGGGGGCACGGGAAGCGGAATCACGTTGAGCCGGAAGAGCAGGTCCTCGCGGAAGCTCCCCTCGGCCACGGCGCGGGTGAGGTCCTTGTTCGTGGCGGCGATGATCCGCACGTCCACGCGGATCGGCGTGCCGCCGCCCACCCGCTCGATCTCGCGGGCCTCGATCGCGCGGAGCAGCTTGGCCTGCGCCTCCTGCCCCAGGTCGCCCACCTCGTCCAGCAGCAGCGTGCCGGTGTGCGCCAGCTCGAAGCGCCCGATGCGCCGCTCCGAGGCGCCGGTGAAGGCGCCCTTTTCGTGGCCGAACATCTCGCTCTCCACGAGGTCGCGTGGAATCGCGGCGCAGTTGACCCGCACGAACGGCTTGTCGCGCCGCGGACTCGCCTCGTGGATCGCGGCCGCGACCAGCTCCTTACCCGTGCCCGACTCGCCGGTGATCAGCACGCGGGCGTCGCTCGCCGCGACGCGCTCGATCATCTCGCGCACGCGCGCCATGCCCGGGCTCACCCCCACCATCTCGCCGCCCAGCCCGACCTCGGCACGCAGCGCCTTGGCCTCGCGCCGGGCCCGCCGCAACTCGATCGCCGACGCCAGCGCGAGCAGCACCCCTTCCGGGCTCAGCGGCTTCTCCAGGAAGTTGAACGCGCCGAGCTTGGTGGCCTTCACGGCGTCGGTGAGGCCCGCCTTGCCGCTCATCATCACCACCGGCGTGTCGGGGAGGGCGTCCCGCAGCTTGCGCAGCGTGGCCATCCCGTCCAGCTCGCCGGGCATCATGAGGTCGAGCAGGATCGCGTCGGGCTCCAGCTCCGTGGCGCGGGCCACGCCGGCGGCGCCGTCCGCCGCCTCGCGCACCTCGAACCCCTCGGCGGCGAGCAATGCCCCCACCATGCGGCGGATGTTGGGCTCGTCGTCGATGATCAGGACGCTGGCCATGATGGGAATGGGAGCGGGGCGGCGGGTCAGCGCGGGGGCTGCGGCGGCGCGCCGATCGCCGGGCGCTCGGTCTGCAGCCTGGTGAGGAAGCGCTGGGATTCGGCCACCCGCTCGATCTCCACGGCGATGGACTCCACGGTCTGCTCGATGCGGTCGAGACGCGCCCCGAGGTCGGCGGGAAGCGCGGGTTGCGAGGGCGGCAGGTGGCGCCGCTCCACGGCGCGGATCACGGCTTTGATGATCGGGGTGACGATCACCATGATCATGATCGTACCGAAGACGATGCCCACGATGGGCACCGCGTTGTCCGGGATGCCGGGGGGCATCATCACGGTCTGGAGAAGCATGCTCATGATTGTACCGGGGGTCTGGAGGTCGGCAGGGCCGGCACGGGGTTCCGCTCGGCCATCAGCTTGTTGGTGAACCGCTGTCCTTCGGAGATACGCTCGATTTCGACGGCGATCGCGTCCACCGCCTGCTCGATGCGGGCGATCCGCTGCTCGGTGTCGTCGCTCAGGCGGGCGGGGCCGCCGCTGATCTTCCGCCCGATCAGATTGCCGACCGTGCGGATGAAGTAGGCGACGAGCGCTACCCCTGCGATGGCGACTACGGCGTCGTTCGGACCCATGACCCGCTCCTTTTGTGTTTCATCATACACCGTCTTCGCCGGCCGCGGCCGGCGCTGCAACTGCAGCCGTTCCCACCGGAATCACGAACCGGATCGTCGTGCCCGCGCCGGGCGCGCTCTCCGCCGTGGCCTCTCCATCGTGTGCCCGTACCGTCTGCCGCGCAATCGCCATCCCCAGCCCCGTTCCCCCCGCCTTGTACGTCACGTACGGCTCCCAGATGCGGGCCACCCGGTCGGCCGGGATGCCCGGACCCGTGTCGTGCACCGTCAACTCCACCGCGTCGCGCCCGGCATCCGCGGCGCGCCGCACCCGCACCGCGATCGCGCCGCGCCCGGCCTCGCGGCAGGCGTCCACCGCGTTCAGCACGACGTTGCTCAGCGCCCGCTGCAGCGCGTCGTGATGCCCCCACACCATCGGCAGCCCCGGCTCGACGTCCACCGTCATCGGAAACCCCTCCGGCACCGAGGCCCGCAGCGTGTACCGCGCCATCTCCCCCAGGTCCACCGGCGACCGCGGGCCCTCGGGGAGCTTGCCGAACTGCGAAAAATTCCGCGCCAGCGCCTCGAGACGCGAGGTCTCCGTGGCCAGCACCTCGACCGTCTCGGCCAGCTCGGGGGGCGCATCGCGCTCGAGGCGCGCCACCGCGAACCGGATCGGCGTGAGCGGGTTCTTCAGCTCGTGCGCCGCCTGGCGGGCAGCCTCCCGGAGTGCGGCGGCCCGCTCGGCCTCGATTGCCGGCGTGCGGCCGAGCGCGATCTCGTCGGCCATCGTGCGCATCCGGGTCCGCAGGACCTCGAATTCCGGTGCACCGCGTGTGGTCGACTCCGCGGGCAGGATCTCGCCCCGCCCGATGCGCTCCGTCCACCCCATCAGTTCCACGAGCGGCCGGCTCAATTGGCGGCTCAGGTGGCCGGCGACGCGGGAAGCTCCGAGCCCGACCACGCCCAACGAGACCAGGAGGATCACGGCGCCGGCCAGGTAGACGGCCCGCTGGAACACGAACCCGGCACGCTTCGACTGCACCAGGCTGTCGTGGAGCCGCTGCTCGTGCGCGTCGATGGCCCGACGCTGGGCCGCCGTCAGGGGGGCCGAGCGCATGGCATCGATGGCCCGCGCGCCGCTGGCCGCGACGCTGTCCCACGCCGCCGTGGCCCCGACCAGGGAGAACGCATACCGGCTCGTGG
Source organism: Gemmatimonadaceae bacterium (assembly GCA_046706905.1). Classification (GTDB taxonomy): domain Bacteria; phylum Gemmatimonadota; class Gemmatimonadetes; order Gemmatimonadales; family Gemmatimonadaceae; genus JAGWRI01. The sequence continues at coordinate 1,308 of JBJKPA010000255.1, read as the reverse complement.
CGAACCAGCCGGTCGCCAGCACCGCGGAGGGTACGAGGGCGAACGACAGGAGGATGACAAACAGCCGGCTGCGAAACCCGATACGCTTCACATGCCCTCCCTCCGTACGCGAACACGTCGCGGCGGTTTCGCTCCTAACATACAGGGGCGGAGGACGCCCAACCACCCGCACGCTCTTTCCCCCCATCCGGTTACGCGATACATTTCACGGCTGGCGTTCGGTCCTCCGCACACACCACCGTCAGAGCGGCGGCGCGGTTCGCGGACCGGATGACAGCACGGCAACTGCACGCTTGCCGGGAGGACGCCGCTCGATGCGCGCCCTCCGAAGCGAGACCCGCCGCGGTGCCGCTGTTGAAGCGGACCGTCGTGTGGGTCGCGTGCCGATCGACGAGCGCTGCTCGGTGACGATCGTCTGCGATCCATTCCACGGACGATCTGCCCCTCGCGCCTGGCGGTCGAACTGACAACCGCCAAGAGTCCGTCCGGACTCGACACAGGGAAGGGTATGAACCCTCGTAATCAGCGCCGCGAGCCCACGCGCTCGCATGGCGCACTCGTCCACCGTGGCCCGCAGGCCGCGGTCGCACAGACCCATCCGGTCACCGCCGTCCCGCTGCATGCGCCAAACGCGGCGCTCCTCATCGACTTCGACAACGTGACGATGGGGATTCGGTCCGACCTCGGACACGAACTGCGGAACCTGCTCGGTTCCGACATCATCAAGGGCAAGGTCGCCGTCCAGCGCGCCTACGCCGACTGGCGCCGGTACCCGCAGTACATCGTCCCCCTCACCGAAGCCTCCATCGATCTGATCTTCGCGCCGGCCTACGGATCGTCGAAGAAGAACGCCACGGATATCCGCCTCGCCATCGATGCGCTCGAACTGGTGTTCACGCGGCCCGAGATCGGAACCTTCATCCTGCTCTCGGGCGACTCCGACTTCTCGAGCCTGGTGATCAAGCTCAAGGAGTACGGCAAGTACGTGATCGGCGTCGGCATCCGGGAATCGTCGAGCGACCTGCTCGTCATGAACTGCGACGAGTACTACAGCTACAACGCGCTCGCCGGCCTGATGAAGGCGGGCGAGGAAGAGACGACGCGGAAGTACGATCCGTGGGAACTCGTCACCGAAGCCTTCGGTCGCATGAAGCGGAACGGCGATGTGATGCGTTCCGACCGGCTCAAGCAGGTGATGCAGGACATCGACAGCACGTTCGACGAGAAGAACACGGGCCATTCCAAGTTCTCGAAGTTCGTGCAGGATGCCTCCGCTCGTGGGCTGGTGACACTGACGAAGCTCGAGAA
>JBJKPA010000254.1:0-15799 GCA_046706905.1 Gemmatimonadaceae bacterium | reverse complement strand
ACGACGAAGTCGTGGGACTGCCCGTCCGGGAAGTCGATCTGCACGCTCTTGTCGCCCGTGTTCACGATGTGCAGGGCGAAGCGGACACCGTGTCCGCGGTGCTGCACGTCGAGGTACGACTTGATGTTGGGGTGTCCCTTGACCGGCCGTGCATTCGCGGGTGCCTTGACGACCTCGGAGGAGTGCGCGCGTGCAGTACACGCGATTCCGATGGCGCCGGCGCAGAGGAACGAGATGACGAGACGCGAATTCATCGAAAACCGGAACAGGGCAGGGCGTGTTGGCAGGCCAGATTTGTGATGGCGCGTCCCAATCACAAATCGTTCGCGGGCCAACTTATCAACTCCAGGACGAGCCGTCAACCCGAATCGTAACGGCCGATCCTCCGATCCGGCCGGAACTTGGACCCTGTGCCCCGCTTCGGTGCATCTGCGGGGCGGCCCGCTTCCAGGGCGCGCAGCAGGGGACGTCGGCCGGAGCGGATCGCCCGGAGCGTGACGCGGACAGCAGATTTGTGTTGTCGGGGGAGGACGCGTCGCCGCGCGGCGGGGCCCGCCGAACCCGCCGCGGGAGCGGGGCCTTGGGGGGCGACCGAGGGGCGCCCAGTTCGCTTGCGAAAAATTTCACAAAGTCCTAGTTTCAGGGCGGAAATGGACCCCCATGGTGAGCCGAAGGGGAGGCCGGAGGAACGCGGCCGCCCCGGCCAGCGCTTGAGTCCGCCGGGCTCCGAACTCGCGGGAATCGGAGTCCAGTTCGCGCTCATCATCGTGGTCTTCGTGTTCGGGGGCGTCTGGCTCGATGGGCGCCTGCACACGTCGCCCTGGTTCACGATCGGGTGCACGTTCGTCGGGGCGGCCGCCGGGATGTACTGGATGTACCGGCGCGCCATGGAGGCTCAGCGCGGGGACGGGGAGGACGGGCGGTGAAGACGCTCGCGTTGTTCACCGTCGCGACGGCGGCGACGGTCGGCGTCTCGATGGCGATCCTGATGCTGCTCTTCCCGACCCCGGCCGATCGGGCGGCGCTGGCGGTGACGGCCGGGCTCGTGGTCGCGGTGCACGTGGTGGTGTTCGTGGTGGACCAGGGGTTGATGCGGTGGAACGTGTGGGGGGCCTGGGGGGCGGGGAGCCTGCTGCGGCTGGCGACGCTGGTGATCTATGCCGTGCTCGTGTCGAAGGTGCTGTTGCTGCCGCTGGCGCCGGCGTTGATCGGGTGCGCCACGTTTCTGTTTCTCCCGACGGTGTTCGAACCTCTCTTGCTGCGCAAATGAGACTCCGCTCGATCTTCGTGACGATGGTGGCGGTTGCGGCGGCGATGGCCGCCCCGGCGCGCGTGGTGGCGCAGACCCAGCCTGCGGCGCCCGAGCAATCCCCGGGGCTGCAGCATGCGCTCGGGCCGGCGGATCTCATCATGCCGCACATCACCGACTCGAAGACGGTGGAGCTCCCGTGCTTCAACGCCGAGTGGGCGTGCGAGTGGCATCTGCCGACCTGGCCGGTGAAGATCGGCTCGCGGACGATCGACATGGCGCCGACGAAGCACGTGATCTTCATGCTGCTCGCGGCGGTGCTGTGTTTCATCACCCTCGCGGGGGCGGCGCGGGCGCACGTGAAGGCGACGCGCGAGCAGGGGCATCCCAAGGGGTTCGCCGCGGGGCTGGAGTCGGTGGTGCTCATTCTGCGCGGCGTGTTCAAGGAAGCGCTCGGGGCGCACGGCGAGGGCTACATCCCGTTCGTGCTCACCCTGTTCTTCTTCATCCTGTTCATGAACCTGATGGGGCTCATCCCGTACGGGTCCACGCCGACGGGGAATCTCGCCGTGAACGCGACGCTCGCCGCGTGCGCGTTCATCGCGACGGAGACGGCGGGGATGATCGCGCTGGGCCCGGTGGGCTACCTCAAGACGGTCGTGTACTGGCCGAGCGACGTGGCGCTCTGGATCAAGAGCTGGCTGACGTTCATCATGACGCCGGTGGAGATCATCAGCAAATTCACGAAGCCGTTCGCGCTGACGATCCGTCTGTTCGCCAACATGATCGCGGGCCACGTGATCGTGCTGGCGATGATCGGGCTGGTGCTGCTGTTCGGCAGCTGGGCCGTGGCGTTTCTGGGGCCGATCCCGATGGCGCTCGGCATCATGCTCCTGGAAGTGCTGGTCAGCTTCATTCAGGCGTTCATCTTCGCACTGCTGACGGCGGTGTTCATCGGGTTGATTCGGACCTCGGCACATTAGAGGGACGGTAGGACGGTAGGACGGTAGGAGGGTAGGACGGACAACCACGGAACGCAGTTCACCGACTACCGTCTTACCGACCTACCGACTCACAATCGAAGGGCGGTTTGAAGCACGGCGTTCCGAAGTGCTCCATCGGCGCGCCGAGTATCCGGTCGAGCGACCGGAGAATCCCGTTGGGACCCGGGTCCCGTTGACGGGAAGTGCCCTCGGCGAGAGCCGTCGGCGCGGAGCACTGGAATCGTTTACGAAGCACAACGGAGATCGACAATGCACATCCTTCCGCTGTTGCAGGCCGCCGCCGACGCCTATGGCAAGAGCTATCAGGGCGCGTGGGCGATGTTGGGCGCCGGAGTCGGCGCGGGCGTGGCGGCGATCGGCGCCGGCATCGGCATCGGCCGGATCGGCGGCCAGTGCATGGACGGCGTTGCCCGTCAGCCGGCCGAGAAGGGCTCCATCTTCACGTACGCGATGGTGCTGTCCGCGCTGATCGAAGGCGTGGCGCTGTTCGCCGTCGTCGTGGCCCTGCTGATCATGGTGAAGTTCTAGTTCGGGCGGTGGCGTCCGCCCCGGGGCGGCCGCCACCAACCACCATTCACACCGGATATTCCATGCGTTACCTCCGTTCGATGGCGTACGCCGTGCCGATGATGCTCGCCGCGTCTCCCCTGCTGGCGCAGGAAGCGCCGGCGTCGGGCAGCTCGCTGGTGGCGCTCAGAAGCAGCGTGATGTTCTGGACGCTCGTCATCTTCCTGCTGCTCTTCTTCTCGCTCACCAAGCTCGCGTTCAAGCCGATCACGGCCGCCGTCGAGGCGCGTGAGAAGTCGCTCGAGGACGCGTTGGCCTCGGCCAAGCGCGACCGCGAAGAGGCGGCGAAGCTGCTGGCCGACTACCAGGCCCAACTCGACGCCTCCCGCGCCGAGGCCCAGAAGGTGATCGCCGACGCCCGCACGATGGCCGAGAAGCTGCGGACCGACATGCTCGACAAGGCCCGCGCCGAGCAGACGACGGTGATCGAGCGCGCCGCGCAGGAGATCCAGCGCGAGAAGGAGCGCGCGGTGGCCGAGCTGCGCCGCGAGGCGGTGGAGATGGCCATCCTCGGCGCCTCCCGCGTGATCGAGGAGAACCTCGACAGCGACAAAAACCGGCGGCTCGTGGAGCAGTTCCTGGCCACGGTCCAGCCCCCCAAGGGCATCGCCTGATGCGCGACGTCACGATCGCCGAGAACTACGCCGAGGCGCTGTTCGAGCTGGCCAAGAAGGCCGGCGACCTGCACGGCTGGGAGGCCCTGATCGGCGGCCTGGCCGACGCGATGGGCCGCGATCGGACGCTGCGGCTGTTCCTCGAGTCGCCGCGCATCGCGGCCGCCGACAAGAACAAGGTGCTGGCCCAGGCCTTCGCCGGCGCGCCGCGGGTGTTCGTGCTCTTCCTGCAGGCGGTGGTGCACAACCGCCGGCAGATGCTGATCCCCGAGATCTCGGCGGCCTACATGGATCTCGTGGACGACGTCGAGGGGCGGATCCACGCCCTGGTCACGGTGGCCCGCGAGACGAGCGACGCCGACCGCGACGCGATCGCGCGCCAGCTCTCGAAGGTGTTCGGCAAGCAGGTCGTGGCACACCTGAGCGTCCACCCCGCCATCCTGGGCGGCGCCATCGTGCGCGTGGGCGACTACGTGATGGACGGCTCGGTGCGCAAGCGCCTGGCCATGCTCAAGGCGGGCCTGGTCACCGCGTAAGCCACTGGCGCCCGCTCATCAGGATCGCGACGAGCGCGAGCCCGAACACGATGCGGTACCAGGCGAAGACGTCGAAGGTGCGGTGGGACACGAAGCGGATGAGCCACCGCACCACGACCAGCGCGCTGGCGAACGCCACCACGAAGCCGATCGCCAGGATCAGCGCGTCGTGCCCGGTGAACAGATGCCGGTTCTCCCACATCTCGAGGCCGGTGGCCGCGAACATCACCGGAATGGCGAGCAGGAAGGAGAACTCCGCCGCCGCGGCCCGGTCCACCCCGGCGAGCATCGCGCCCATGATCGTCGCGCCCGAGCGCGACACGCCGGGAATGAGCGAGAACACCTGCGCGATGCCGATCCAGAGCGCCGTGCGATAGCCGATCTGCATCACCGAGTCCATGCGCGGCGTGGGCCGCCAGTGCTCGACGGCGAGGATGATCACGCCGCCGATGATGAAGCTCGCGATCACGACCGGCGGCACGAACAGGTTGGCCGTGATCCAGTGATGCGTGGGCAGCCCCACGATGGCGGCCGGCAGGAAGGCCACGAACAGGGCGAGGATGAAGCGGCGCGACTGCGGCACGGCGAAGCCGTCGCGCGCCGTGGTGAGCAGGAGCTGCCGGTACTCCCAGACCACGGCCAGGATCGCGCCGAGCTGGATGATGATCTCGAACGCGTCGGCGCGTTGGCCCACGAACCCCAGGGCGTGACCGGCCAGGATCAGGTGCCCGGTGGAGGACACGGGAAGGAACTCGGTCATGCCTTCGACGAGACCGAGGATGATGGCGGAGAGGATGGAGTGCATGCGGGGCGGGCGGTGGTTCGGAACGTGGCCGGGAGGTCGAGTACCGGAAAATGGCGGGTCGGGGCCCGCGAAGCCATGGGCGGCGCAGCGGCCCGCGCGTCCGCCGCGTAGGTTCAGCGGGCGTCCGCGGGACCGCGGACGCCCCCCGGCTTCCCCCAAACCCCTCCGTCGAGGTCCGTATGGCCCGGCTTCCCTCCCTCCGCCGTTTCCACGCCGCCTGGGGCGCGCTCGCCCTCCTGACCGTTGCCGCCCAGGCGCTCTCGGCGCAGAGCTCCAACGTCGCCGAGCAGATCGCGGCCGACCGCGCCCTGCTCGCCAAAGAGGTGTACATCACCCCGCCCGCCGAGATCGCCAAGCTGGTGACGGCGCCCCGGTACCGGAACGTGACCCTCACGATGCAGAGCCCCGACCGCACGCACTTCCTGCGCCAGGAGAGCGACGGGATGCCGAGCGTGCAGGAGTTCGGGAAGTTCCACTACTACTTCGGCGGGCTGCAGGTGGACCCGGCGGCCAACCGGGCCCGGGTGCTGACCACGCGCGCCGCGGCGGGGCTGTCGCTGATCGACGCCTCGACCGGGAAGACGACGGAGATCGAGATCCCCAAGGGGGCCACCGTGAGCAGCCCGGCCTGGTCGCCGGACAGCAAGCGGGTGGCCTACATCGCCAACTTCCCCGACGCCTCGTACGTGTACGTGGCCGACGCGGCGACGGGGAAGTCGGTGCAGGTGGCGAGGGCGCCGCTCCTCGCGACCCTGGTGACGACGATCGACTGGACGCAGGACGGGCAGAACGTGGTGGCGGTGGTGGTGCCGTCGCCGCGCGAGCCGGAGCCGAAGAAGCCGGCGATCGAGACGGGGCCGGAGGTGCGGCTGTGGCTGAACGACGTGAAGTCGCCCCAGCGGAACTTCGCGAGCCTGCTCGAGGAGCCGTTCGACAAGGACCTGATGCAGTACTACGTGACCGGCCAACTCGCGCTCATGAACGTGAAGACGCACGCCGTGACGCGGATCGGCGCGCCCGCGATGTTCACGAGCGTGGACGCCTCACCCGACGGACGGTACTTCCGGGTCACCACGATGCAGCGGCCGTTCTCGTACGTGGTGCAGTATTCGAGCTTCGGGACCAGGGAGCAGCTCTGGGACGCCACCGGGAAGGTGGTCGCGGAGCTGTGGGACCGGCCGCTGCGCGAGGGGCCGGACCCGACGCAGGCCGGCGCCGGGTTCGGCGGCCGCGGCGGGCGGAACGGCCCGCCGGGAAAGCAGTTTCTGGCCTGGATGCCGGCGGGACCGGGGATGTACTACGTGGCGGCTGAGCCGTCGGCCGACTCTGCGTCGACGGGCAACGGCCGGGCCAACGGGCGCGCCGGCCGCGGCGGCCGGGGTGGGGGGGGGCGCCCAGCGCAGGTCGTGGAGTGGATGCCGCCCTACGGCGCCGGCGACACGAAGGTCCTGTACACGAACCCGGCCCCGATCACGCAGCTGGCGATGAGCGATGACGCGAAGACGCTGTTCATCGGCCAGTCGGCGGGCGGGCAGGGGGAGATCGTCGCGGTGGACGTGGCCAACCCCACGGAGCGGCACGTGATCCTGCGGCAGCGCAACTACACGCCGTCGTTCGGGTCGGGCGGCCGCCGCCGCGGGTTCGGCGGCGGGGGGCGCGGCGGGCCGAGCGACTCGGCATTCTACGAGAACCCGGGCATGCTGCTCACGCGGCGGGGGATCTCGGGCGGCGAGGTGGCGATGGTCTCGCCCGACGGCGCCGTGTTCCTGCAGGGCGTGCAGTACTCGCCCGACTATCTGCAGCACGCGCCGCGCACGTTCGTGGACAAGTACACGATCGCGACCGGGCAGAAGACGCGGGTGTTCGAGGGGCCGGCGGACGCGTGGGAGACGATCGTGGCGCCGCTGGACGACGATTTCTCGCGGGCGGTGATCACGCGGGAGACGAAGACGCAGGTCCAGGACGCCTACCTCTGGACGCAGGCCGGCGGACAGGTGGCCAGGCTGACCGACAACACGGACTACTCGCCGGAGTTCACGAACGCGGTCCGCAAGCGGATCGAGGTGACGCGTCCCGACGGGTTCCACTTCGTGGTGAACCTGACGCTGCCCGAGCACTACAAGGCGGGCACGCGGCTGCCGGGGATGTTCTGGTTCTATCCGTACGAGTACACGAGCCAGGCGGAGTACGACCGCACGCTACGCACCGAAAATATCAACCAGTTCCCGAACGCGGCGCCGCGGACGATCGAGTACCTGGTCACGCAGGGGTACGCGGTGGCCGATTTCGATCCGCCGATCGTGGGCGATTCGGGGCGGATGAACGACAACTACGTGTCGGACCTCCGGATGGATCTCTCGACGGTGATCGACGCGCTGGACGCGGGCGGGTACATCGACCGGTCGCGGCTGGGGATCGGCGGGCACAGCTACGGGGCGTTCAGCACGATGAACGCGCTGGCGCACACGCCGTTCTTCAAGGCGGGGATCGCGGGCGACGGGATGTACAACCGGTCGCTCACCCCGGACGGCTTCCAGAACGAGCGGCGGACCTTCTGGACGGGGCAGCAGGTGTACGAGCAGATGTCGCCGTTCTTCTACGCCGACAAGATCCAGGGCGCGGTCCTCATGTACCACTCGATGGAGGATCAGAACGTCGGCACCACCCCGATCAGCTCGATCCGGATGATGCAGGCGCTGCGGGCCCTGGGCAAGACGGCCGCGCTATATATGTATCCATATGAGGATCACGGGCCGCTGACGCAGGAAACGATCCTCGATCAGTGGGCGCGGTGGACGGCGTGGCTGGACATGTACGTGAAGCACGCCGGCGAGTGGAAGGCCGACGCCAAGGACCGGATCAGCGTCGTGTCGTCGCCGTCACCCTTCTAGGGGACGCAGGCGGCGCAGGAAGTCCAGGTCGTTGGGCGGGAGCAGGTCGTCGGCGATGGCCGCGATCTGCTCCGCCTCGCGCCAGGCGTCGGCGAGCAGCTCCAGCTCGCCCTCGAGGGCGCGGCGCTCGGTCTCCTCGTGGAGCGCCATCTCGAGGGCCAGGCATTCGTCGGGCATGAGGTGGAGAGCGCCCAGGCCGCGCATGATGTTGAGCGCCGACTGCGTGCGCCCCTCGCGCCACCCGATGTCGCGCGACGCGCGCCGCAGAAAGCCCATCGCGTCGCCGGCCCGCTCGATGCGGGCCACGGCGTCGCTCACCCGGACCGACGAGCCGCCGAACCGGTTGGCGCCGGCCAGCAGCACGCCGACCATGTGCATGGCCTCGCTGCCGTCCAGGTACGCCCACCCGTCGTCGTGCGGCAGGCGCAGCGTGGGGTGCTCGCCCAGCACGTGGAACTCGGCGTCGCGCACGTGGCGCGCACGCACGACGAGCAGGCGCCGTCCGCGCTTGAAGCGGGCGACCACGCGGTCGTCGAGCAGGTAGTCGCGGGCCGCCACCGCGCCGATCATCGGCACGGCGCCGGCGATGGTGGTGAACCCGGGGAAGGCGATGATCGAGATCCCGCCGGTGATGAGGGCCGGGGCGAGGACCGGGCCGAGGATCACGCCGGTGAGCCCCACGGCGGCCGCCGCCACGCCCGTCACGAGCTGCGCGTTGATGCGCCGCCGCGCGAAGCGCGTGCCGTAGCGCCAGGCCGCGAACTCGGGGCGCAGCGGCTTGCCGATGCGCACGAGCTGCACGCCGTCGACGAGCCGCGCCAGCCCGATGTTGTCGGTGGTGACGCGCATCCGCGTGGCCCGGAAGATCCGCTCGGCCTCCTCGATCGCCTCCCACCGTTCGTCGAGCGGGGACAGGTTCCACCGCGCGCAGGAGCCGCAGATCACCCACAGCCGTCCCTTATCGGCGTCGAACGCGAGCCGTCTCCCCACCGGGAAGTGCTCGATGGCGTCGTTGGCGCCCAGGGGCGCATGACAGAAGATGCACGTGGAGTACATTTCCGGGTCTACAATGGCACCCGCCGGCGGATTCGGCCAGAGGCCTACGATTAAAGAATTATGACGACCACCGCGCTCCTCGCGATGGCGCTGGCCCTGCAGCAGGGGATCCCGGGCGCCACCACCACGCCTCCGTCCGGCGACACGACGGGCTACTGGCAGCAGCACGTCCACTACCAGATCGTGGCCACGCTGGACGAGCCCGCCCACCTGGTGCACGGCACGGCCACGCTGGTCTACGTGAATCACTCGCCGGACACGCTGCACGAGATGTACTTCCAGCAGTATCTGAACGCGTTCCGGCCGGGCTCGAAATGGAGCGCGGTGGACGCCCGCGAGGGGCGCGTGCGGTTCCAGAACCTGAAGGATCCGGACTACGGCTTCGACCGGTTCATGTCCACGCCGACGTTCGACGGCGTCCCGGTGGCCCCCGACTACCCCGGCGCGCCCGACAGCACGGTGGCGCACTTCACGCTTCCGCATCCGCTGGCGCCCGGGGACTCGATGGTCATCCGCCTGGCGTGGGACGCGCGCCCGTCCACGGTGCTCAGGCGGCAGGGGCGGCGCGGGCGGAGCTACGACTTCGCGCAATGGTATCCGAAGGTGGCGGTGTACGACCGCGGCGGGTGGGAGGCGAACCCGTTCGTGCCGGCCGGAGAGCTGTACGGCGAGTTCGGCACCTACGACGTGACGCTGGTCGTGCCCGCCGACCAGGTGATCGGCGCGACCGGCGTGCCGATCAGCGGCGACCCCGGCTGGGCCGAGGCGAAGCGATGGGGCACGCTCTACATCCCGCGCGACGCCTACGACCACGTGCCGCCGGCGCCCGCCGTGACCGTGCCGCCGAACGACAAGGCGGTGCGCTTCTTCGCGCGCAACGTGCACCACTTCGCCTGGTCGGTGTCGCCCGACTACCGCTACGAGGGCGGCATCTTCGTGCGGCACGTGCCGGCCACGCATTTCAAGACGTGGGACACGGTGGCGATCAACGTGCTCTACCGGCCAGGGGACGATTCCACCTGGGGCCACGGCATCGCGGTGCGCCGGTCGATCCAGGCGCTCACGTGGCTGGAGAAGATCTGGGGGCCGTACGCCTGGCCGCAGTTCACGAACCTGCACCGGCTGGAGGGGGGCGGGACCGAGTTCCCGATGATGATCATGGACGGGGGCGACCAGCTCCCGCTGGTCCTCCACGAGACGGGGCATCAGTTCACGTACGGCATCCTGGCCAACAACGAGTGGCGCTCGGGGTGGATGGACGAGGGACTGACGTCGTATCAGACGGCGTGGGCCCTGGGGCAGACGCCGCAGCAGCTGGCCCGGGAGGGGCCGCCGCCCCCGCCGACGCTGGGTGTGGGATACCGCGCGTACGCCACCACGATGTCGGCGGCGCAGGCGCGCGGCCTGGGGATGGTGCGGCTCGACCTCGAGGGGCACACGCAGCCGATCGGCACGCCGGCGTACGCGTTCAAGGACTTCGGCACCTACAACGCGATGATCTACACGCGCGGCGAGCTGATGTACTCGCAGCTCCGCGACGTGCTGGGCGACAGCGTGTTCCGCGCGTTCTTCCACGACTACTACGACCGGTGGGCGCTCAAGCACGTGGACGAGTGGGCCATGGAATCGTCGGCCGAGCGCGTGTCGGGGAAGCCGCTGGGCTGGTTCTTCCACGAATGGGTGCACGAGGTCGGCCTCGTGGACTACGCGCTCACCCGGGCCACGACCACGGAGCAGCCCAACGGCAGTTGGGTGACGCGGGCGACGATCGAGCGGCGCGGGGCCTATCGGCACCCGATGCCGGTGGGCGTGCGCACCGACACCGGATGGACGATCGCGCGGGGCGCGTGGGAGCCCGACCGGCAGACGGTCACGATCACGACGTCCGAGCGGCCGCAGGAGGTGCGGCTCGATCCGTACCACACGACGTACGACTGGGACCGCCGGAACGACGTGGTGGGCTCGGCGGTGCTCGGGCTGAGCGGGGCGCAGCCGGTGTTCGACTGGCCCTTCCTGAACCAGGCGAGCCGTGAGCACTCGCTGGTCGCGCTCTCTCCGCTGGCGTGGTACTCCAACGGTGGCGCGCTCACGATCGGGATGCGGGCGCGGGCGAGCTACCTGAACCTCGTGGACCGGTACGATTTCGGGCTCGCCGTGACGAGCGCCTCCCGGCCGGATGCGTTGGGAGAGACACCGCGGGGGATCAGCCGCCTGCAAGGGTGGTGGCGCTTCCGGAATCCGTATCCGGCGGGCGTGGACCGCCCGCTGATGGGGCTGGAGGGCGGCGCGGCGCTGCTCGACGGCGTGGCGCGCGTGCACCTCTCGCAGACGTGGGACCTGAGCCCGCTGTGGACCGCTGCGGGCCCGCGGCTCCATGCCACCCTGGGCGCGCAGGGGGCCTACGTCTACGACGACGCGATGCTGCCCGCGAACTGGGAGCGGCGGTCGCTGACGGAGGCGAGCGGCGGCGCGATCTTCCGGACGCCGGCGTCGTGGTTCGGCGCGGACGGCGGAGAGATGACGGTCACGGTCCGCGCGGCCGTGGGCTTCTCGCCGCTCCCCAACGATCGCTATCGGCTGGTGGGGCCGGGCGGCGCGGTGGGCGCGTTCGTGGGCGCCGGCGCCGTGCCGACGCTCGACGGCGCTCCCACGACGTACGGGCGCGCGGAGCTGGCGGTGGGCGAGGCCGGCACGTGGAACGGCGGCGCCGACCGGCTGGCCTTCCGCGTCTACGGCGGGATCAGCAACGATCCGCCGGCGCAGGCGGCGCTGCACCTCTCGGCGAGCGACCCGCTCGCCAACTTCGCGAACGACTGGTACCGGCCCGCCGGTGGGGTCCTCACGCGGTCGGGCGTGAACTACCTGCCGTTGGGCGGCGCCGGGCTCCGCGGCTACGACCAGCTCGTGACGGTGAACCGGGTGGGCGCGCTGAACGCGGAGCTGTCACATCGGCTGGCGGCCGATGTGTTCAGCCACCTGTCGCTGTGGGGATCGCTGTTCGGCGACGCGGGGTTCGCGTCGTCCGACACCTTCGTGCTGAACGGCGCGTTCCTGGCCGACGCGGGCCCGGGGCTCGCGCTGCGGGGGCGGCTCTACGACCGCGACGTCACGGTGCGGGTGGACGCGCCGCTGATGGTGCAGCAACCGGCGCTGGCCGGCGGCGGCGGGCTCACCTCGAGCCACGCGACCGTCGCCGCGCGGTGGACGTTCAGCTTCGGAGACCTCTGGTAGCGCGCCGGACGGCTACTTGGCGTCCACGTAGGCCCAGAAGCTCCGGTCCATGGCCACGGTCTTGCTTCCCAGGTACGGGAAGTGGCCGTAGCGCAGGGAGAGCTGGCCGTCGGCCCGGGATGCCGGGATGCCCTCGATCGCGTTCTCGTACAGCGCCGACACGAGGCCGGAGCGGTCGGCGCCGCCCTGGCAGTGGACGAGGATCGGCTTGGGCGCCGTGCGCAGCAGCTTGATGATGTCGGCGATCTGCGCGGCGGAGACCATCCGCTCGGCGGATATTCCATAATCGTAATGGGTCACGCCCATCGCCTTCGACACGGCCAGCTCGTGCTCGTACCAGCCGGCGCCGGGGTGCGCGCCGCGCAGGTTGATGATCGACTTGATGCCGTCCTTCGCGATCACGTGCGCGAACTGGCTGCTGTCGAGCTGGGCCGAGCGGTAGAGCTGGCCCGGCTGGACGGCGTGGATGTTGCCGTCCACCTGCAGGAGGCCGAAGTAGCCGCCGGCGACGAGGATGAAGACGAGCAGCGAGAGACCGCCGCGCTTGGCGATGCGCCGCCAACGCGGCTTCGGGCGCGGCGGCGGCGGTGGAGGAGTCGGGGGCGGCGGCGTCTGTGATACGGTGTCGGTCATGGGCAATCTCCGGGCACAAGATACCCCGAACCGTTCGGAAAGTGCGCGATCCGCGGAGGCCCGGTCCCGGCGGCGAGCGGGATCGGCTTCGCCGTGCGATATTACGGGGTCCTTCACCCCAACCCGCATGTCCGGCCGCGAAACCGTCACCCACGTCCCCAAGCCGTGGGGGCACGAGACCATCTGGGCCCACACCGACCGGTACGTGGGCAAGATCCTGCACATCAAGGCCGGGCACGCGCTGTCGGTGCAGTATCACGAGGTCAAGGACGAGATCGTCTATCTGCTCTCGGGCGAGCTGATCTACCGGGTGTGGGACCGCCCGGCGGCCGACGGCGCGATCGCGCCCGGCGCGAAGCCGGTGGACGTGAAGCTCAAGCTGGGCGAGGCGTACCGCATCACGCCGTTCACCGTGCACCAGATGGAGGCGTTGACCGACTGCGACATCCTCGAAGCTTCGACCGCCAATCTCGACGACGTCGTCCGGCTGCAGGACCGCTACGGGCGCGAGGGGACCAACGCACCATGAAGGTGATCATCCCGCTGGCGGGCAAGGGCACGCGGCTGCGCCCGCACACCCACGTCACGCCCAAGCCCATGCTCCGGATCGCCGGAAAGCCGGTGATCGACTACCTGATGGACGACCTCCAGCGCCTGGGCGGCGTGGAGCAGGTCGTCTACATCACGGGCCACCTCAAGGAGAAGGTGGAGGCCTACGCCCGCGGCAAGTATCCCTTCGACTCGGTGTTCATCGAGCAGCAGGTGCAGGACGGCACGGCGGGCGCCGTGGCGCTGGCGCGCCCGTACGTGGACCAGCCCGTGCTGATCGTGTTCGTGGACACGATCTTCGACGCCGACCTGTCGGTGATCAACACGACCGACGCCGACGGGATCATCTGGACGAAGGAGGTCGAGGACTACCAGCGGTTCGGCGTGGTGGTCACCGACGCCGCCGGCCACATGACGAAGATCGTGGAGAAGCCGTCCACGCCGATCTCCAAGCGGGCCAACATCGGGCTCTACTACATCCGCAACTGGAAACTGCTGTACGAGGGGATCGAGCACGTACTGCACTCGCCCAAGAACAAGGGCGAGTACTACCTCACCGATGCGTTCCAGTACATGATCGACCACGGCGCGAAGATCCGGGTGCTCGACGTGGCCGGGTGGTACGACGCCGGCAAGCTGGACACGCTGCTCGAGACCAACCGCACGATCCTCGAGAAGCGCGGCATGGCGCGGCACCCCAGGGCCGGGGGGGACGTGGTGTTCGTCGAACCGGTCTACGTCGAGGAGGGCGTGACGCTGCGCCGCTCCACGATCGGCCCCAACGTGTCCATCGGGACGGGCACCACCGTCGAGGGTTCGACGCTGCGCGACACGATCGTCGGCGAAGGGGCACGGATCTCCGGAAGCACCCTGCACGATTCGCTGCTCGGCGACGCCGTGGTCGTCGAGGGCTTCTCGGGGCAGGCCACCGCGGGCGACCACTCGGAAGTGCGCGGCGAGTGATCGCCGTCCGGGGGCTCACCAAGCTCTACGGCGACCAGCCCGCCGTCTCCGACCTCTCGTTCGACGTCGGACCGGGCGAGGTGCTGGGACTGGTGGGGCCGAACGGGGCCGGCAAGACCACGACGCTGCGCTGTCTCGTGGGCATCATCGCCCCGTCGCAGGGCGCGGTGGCGATCGCGGGGCACGACATCGTGCGTGATCCGGTGGAAGCCAAACGGGCGCTGGCCTTCATCCCCGACGAGCCGTACCTGTTCGAGTACCTCACGGTGGCCGACCACCTGGAGTTCGTGGCCCGCGTGTACGGCGTGGCCGACGCGGCGATGCGCGGCCCCGAGCTGCTGCGCGAGCTGGAGCTGGACGACAAGCGCGACGTGCTCCCCGGCGAGCTGTCGCGCGGCATGCGGCAGAAGCTCGCCATCGCCTGCGGGCTGCTCCACCACCCGTCGGGGCTGATCCTCGACGAGCCGCTCACCGGGCTCGACCCGGGCGGCATGCGCCGGATGAAGAACACGATCGCCGCGCGGGCGCGCGAGGGCGCCGCCGTGGTGCTCAGCTCGCACCTCCTGCACCTGGTGGAGGAGCTGTGCACCAAGCTGCTGGTGATCAGCAAGGGACGCGCCGTGGCGTACGGAACGCTGGACGAGATCGTGTCGCGCCGGCCGGAGCTGGCCGGGCACACGCTGGAAGAGGTATTCCTGATGCTCACCGGCGACGGCGCGGCCGCCACCGGCACGTACTGAGCCCGCGGTGATCCGGGCGTTCCTGTTCCTCACCTGGCGCAGCATCCGCAATCGCGCGGCTTCCCAGCTCCGCCGGTCGCGGAATCCGCGCTACGCGCTCGCCATCGTGATCGGCGTCGCGTACTTCTACTTCATCTTCTGGCGCAACCCGCGGCAGGCCCACGGCGAGATCCTCCCGCTGCTCAACGACGGCGGACATCTCCTCGTGCTCGCCGCGATGCTGATCGGTGCCGTCGGCATGTGGGCGTTCGGCGGCGACAGCACGGCGCTGGCCTTCTCGCAGGCCGAGGCGTCGTTCCTCTTCCCGGCGCCGGTGTCCCGCCGGCAGCTGGTGGGCTACAAGCTGGTCCGGGGGCAGCTCCCGCTGCTGTTCAACACGCTGATCTGGGTGCTGCTCCTCGACGCGGGGCGCACCGCGCTCCCGGCCTGGGCGCGGTTCGTCGCGATCTGGCTGCTGTTCGCGACGATCTTCCTGCATCGCCTGGCCTCGTCGCTCGTGCGCACGGCGTGGGCCCAGCACGGGCGCCAGGGGCTGCGTCGGAACGCGTTCTCACTCGCCGTGTTCGTGGTGATCGTCGGGGCGGTCGGGGTGAGCCTCTGGCACCACGCGGCGGCGCTGCAGGCGGCCGCGGGGTGGAGCGAGCGCTTCGCGGTACTCCAGACGGCGCTCGGCGAGCTGCCGGCGCGCGTCGTGCTGTGGCCCTTCAACGCGCTCGTGGCGCCGATGTTCGCCGATGGGCTGGGCGTGTGGGCGGCGGCGATTCCGGGCGCGCTCGTCGTGCTGGCCGTGCACGTATGGTGGGTGATGCACACCGACACGGCGTTCGAGGAGGCGGCGCTGGCCGCGACGGCCGAACGCGCGCAGCGCCTCGAGACGCTGCGGGGCCGGCGGAGCCCCTTCGCGTCGGGCAGGCCGGCGATGGCGAAGCCGAAGCGGACCCCCCGCGGCACGGGCGGGGCG
>JBJKPA010000253.1:0-4393 GCA_046706905.1 Gemmatimonadaceae bacterium | reverse complement strand
CGGATGGTCCTCTTCCTGTCGTGCGTGATGACGTACGCCTACATCATGGAAGGGTTCACGGCCTGGTACAGCGCCGACCCGTTCGTGAAGTACATCTTCGCCAACTACGTGTTCGGCGATCAGTGGTGGGCGGGCTCGCTCACGATCTTCCTCAACTGCGTGATGCCGCAGCTCCTCTGGTTCCCGAAATTTCGGCGGTCGATCCCGGTGATGGTCGTCGTCTCGGCCGGCGTCACGCTCGGGATGTGGATGGAGCGCTACACGATCGTCATCCTGTCGCTGCACCGCGGCTACCTGCCGTCGTCGTGGGGCACCTACCTGCCCACGCGGTACGATTTCATGATCCTGCTCGGCTCCATCGGACTCTTCCTCACGCTGTTGCTGCTCTTCCTGCGCAAGCTGCCGATCATCGCCGCGTGGGAGGTGAAGCCGGACATCGTGTTCTACCAGAAGCAGCGGCAGGCGGAGGCCGACCATGCCTGAGACCGTGTTCGGCGTGGTGGGGCTGTTCGACAGCGCCGACGCCCTGATGGCGGCGATCCCCGAGGTCAAGGCCCGGGGATACCGGAACCTGCACGCGTACACGCCGTACCCGGTCCACGGGATCGACGAGGCGCTCGACCTGCCGAAGTCGAAGCTCGGCGTGCTGGTGTTCCTGATCGGCACCATGGCGTGCATCGCGGCGTTCACCTTCGAGTGGTGGACGAGCACGCGCGCCTACCCGCTGCTCACCGCGGGCAAGCCGTACAACGGCTGGCCCGGCTGGGTGCTGGTGATGGTCGAGTCCACGATCCTCTTCTCGACGGTCACCACGGCCATCGGGATGCTGTTCGCGTTCAACAAGCTTCCCTACTTCGGGAATCCGATGCTGGGGAGCAACGCGATCGCGAGCGTGACGCGCGACCGGTTCGCGCTGATGGCGGCGTCGGATCACGGCGCGCTGGACGTGGCGGGCGCCACCGAGGCGCTGCGCGCCGTGGGCGCGGCCGCGCTCGAGGTGGTGTACGAGCCCGAGTACAAGCGGCCCGGGTTCGGCTGGTGGGCGCGCACGGGGCTCACGATCGCCGCCGCGTCGGTGCTCGCCGGCGTCGGCACCTGGTGGGCCATCCGTACGTATCCCACGATCAAGCCGATGGCGAACATGGAAGTCCAGCCGCGGCTCGACGCCCAGCGCCCCGACGTGTTCTTCGCGAACGGACGCGGCATGCAGCGGCCCCCCGCCGGGACGGTGCCGCGCGCGTCCATGCCGATCCTCGACACCATTCCCGACGACGCGGCCAACACGCTGATCGACCCGCTGCCGGTCACGACGGCGGTGCTCGAGCGCGGGCGGGCCGTGTTCAACCTGCACTGTGCGGTGTGCCACGACCGCCTCGGCTCCGGCCACCCCTGGCTGGACAGCACCTATCAGGCCTTCCCGGTGGATCTCGAGTCCGATCCGATCCGCGAGGCCACCGACGGCACGCTGTACTGGGTGATCTCGCAGGGCATCCGTACGATGCCCGGCTACGCCGCCGACATCCCGCCGGACGACCGCTGGGCGGTGGTCCGCTACATCCGGGCGCTGCAGCGTTCGCAGAACGCGCCCGCGAGGGACCTGAAATGACGACCGCCACCGCACCCCAGCCGCCGGCGGGGCCGGCCGCCGGGCGCGGCACGACCGCGCTGTGGATTCTCACCGTGCTCGGCGCGCTCGGCGTGGCCGGCACCTACGTCGCCGCCGGCGCCGAGCGCTTCTGGGCCAACTGGCTGATGTGGTTCGTGATCCTCGTCTGCGTGGCCCTGGGCGCGCTGTTCATCGTCGCGCTGCAGCACGTCACCGGCGCCACGTGGAGCGTGCCGCTCCGGCGCGCCCCCGAACGGCTGGCCGCGCTCACGCCGTGGATCGTGCCGGTGGCGCTCGTCGCCGTGTTCTCGCTCCCCGTGCTCTTCTCGTGGACCCAGCCCGGCGCGGCGAGCGCGCCGACGCTCGTGCTCAAGCGCGGATGGCTCAACTACCCGTTCTTCCTCGGGCGGCTCGTGGCCTGCGTCGCGCTCTGGGTGTGGTCGTACCGGATCCTCGTCACCGGCTCGGTCCGGCAGGACCGCACGCACGACCCGGCGGCCACGCTCACGCTGCGCCGCTATTCGCCGGTGTTCATGGTCCTGCTCGCGCTCACGCTCACCGCGTTCGCCTTCGACTGGGTGTCGAGCCTCCAGGCGTCGTGGTACAGCGACATCTTCGGCGTGTACCTGTTCGCCGGCGCGGTCACGTCGAGCCTCGCGGCCACGATCCTGATCACGATCTACCTGAGCCGGCGCGGGCGGCTGCCCGGCGTCACGGCCGACCACCTGTACAACCTGGGCGGCCTGCTGTTCGGGTTCACGATCTTCTGGGGCTACATCGCCTTCTCGCAGTACCTGCTGCAATGGTACGCCGACCTGCCGGGCGAGGTGTTCTGGTTCCAGCAGCGGACCACCGGCGCCATGGGGGGTGTGTTCATCCTGCTCGGCCTGGGCCACTTCTTCGTGCCCTTCCTGGCGCTGATCACGCGGCGCGACAAGAAGAACTGGAAGCGGCTGCGCTGGGTGGCCCTGTGGGTGCTGTTCATGGAGATCGTGGACGTCTTCTGGCTGGTGTCGCCGATCCAGGGACGCGGGCTCCACCTCGGATGGCCCGAGCTGGCGTTCGCGGCGTTCTTCCTGGCCGGCGGGCTGCTCGTGATCTCCCGCGCGCTGCGCATGGGAGCGGACACGCCGGTGGGCGATCCGTTCCTGGGCGACGGGCTGCACTTCCACCTCCGGTGACGGGCTGACGCATGTCGAAGCAATCCAAAGGAATCGCCATCGCCGTCGTGGCCTTCGCGGCCGCCATCGGGCTCGCGATCTGGGGCGGGCGCATCGTGTTGCTCGCCGGCGGCGCGCACGAGCTGCCGTACCCGGCGGTCACCGACACCTTCCCCGATCCCACGATCTTCCCGGCCGTCGTCGGCAAGCCGACGCCGGGGTTCGACATCGCCAAGGCGCTGGCCCCGTCGCCGACGGCCGTGGCCCAGGGGCAGCAGCTGTTCGCGGTCAACTGCGCCATGTGTCACGGCGCGGCGGGCAAGGGCGACGGCGCGGCCGCGGTGGCGCTCACCCCCAAGCCGCGCGACTTCACGAAGGCCGAGGGGTGGACGGTGGGCTACACCCTGGCCGACATCTACCAGACGCTGACCGAAGGCGTGAAGGGCACGGCGATGCCGGCGTTCAACGCGCTCACGCCGGCCGAGCGGTTCGCGGTGGCGCACTTCGTGCAGTCGCTGGGGCACTTCGACCACCACGACAACGTGGCGGCCGAGGTCAAGCAGATCGACGCGCGCTATCACCTGGGCGAGGGCCCGATGGGCCCGAACAAGGTCGCGGTGCCGATCGTGATGGCGCACATGGCCGCCGAGTTCCGCGCGCCGCGCCCGGTGGCCCGTCCCTCGGCCGCCGATTCCAGCGCCGGGGCCGTGCTGGCGCGCCGCCTGGTGCGCGACTCGGCGCGCGCCGCGGAGGTGCTGTCGCAGGTGCCCGATTGGCGGAGCGACGTCGACACGTTCGCGCGCGTGGCGGCGGCCGGGGCGCCGGAGAACGGATTCCGCCCCGCGGTGGCCGATCTGAGCCCGGCCGACTGGAAAACCTTCCACGACGAGCTGGTGAAATTGACGCCGGCCCCGGACACGGGGTCTGCTTCTAGACAGAAGGAGTAGATTGGGCGCAGGGCCCGTATCGAGTCGTACCACACTCTCCCACCGGGGTCATGCCATGGATACGAAACGCGCGGCAGCGGCTGGACTCATCGGCACGGCGTCAATGACGGCGCTCCTCCTCGTCGAACCCTCCATCGGCCTGCCGAAGATCGCGATCGGCGAGATGTTGAGCAGCTCGATGTCGGCCCTGTCGTCGCACACGCCGATGGGACCGGCCGCCGGCTGGATCGTGGACGTCCTGGTGGGCATCATCCTGGCCCTGATCTACGCCGCCTTCCTGGACCGGCGCCTGCCGGGCAGCCCGGTGGTGCGCGGCCTCATCTTCGGCGTGTTCGTCTTCATCCTCGCGCAGCTCATCTTCGCCCCGCTCACGGGGAGCGGCCTGTTCTCCAACGGCGACGTGGTCCTGCTCCTGGGCGGTCTGCTCGGGCACCTCGTGTACGGCAGCGTGGTCGGGTACGTGTACGGCGACCAGGGTGACGCCGCGGCGACGCACGCCGGCGCGTGAGCGCCGGGCCACTTCCACCAGGGGGCAGACCGATGGACGGATCGAGAGTGTTACGATACGCGGCGGTCGTGGCCGGCCTTGCGGCGGCGATCGGTGCCACGAGCGGCGCGTCGGCCACGCACCCGGTCGCGGCGGCGCGCGCGGCGGCGGTCGTGGACACGGGCGCCGACGG
>JBJKPA010000252.1:0-5725 GCA_046706905.1 Gemmatimonadaceae bacterium | reverse complement strand
GCGAGTTGTAGAACTGCGGGTTCATGTCGATGCCCTTGGCGAGCAGTCCACGGAACGCGTCGACGAACGCCTGCGCGCTGCTCACGGCCTGGGGCGACGAATTGCCGGCGGTGAGCTGGGCGACCAGTTGGTCCGCGGCGGCCGCGCTGCCGGCACCACCCGACGCGACCTCGTAGAGCAGGTTCTGCGTGGCCGGCGGGGCGCGATATCCGGTGCTCGTGGCGAAGGTCTGGCTGCTGAGCTGGGCGTTGATCCGTCCCGCGGCCTGTTGATACGCGTTGGCGATCTGCGGGGTGACGAAGGTGATGACCCGCACGGCCCCGCCCACCGAGACGGTGAACACCGGACTCACCACGCTGCTCGACGTGATCGGAATGCCCGTAACGTCGGACTCATTGGCGACCTGTGCGCCCGCCGCGGCGGCTGCGGCGGCGAGCGCGAGCGTACCCGCAGCGCCCGAGCGCAGGATCTTACGGAGTTCTGAAAACCGCATTGAGATCCTCCGGAGAAAGCCGCCGGTTGTCCCGGCGGGCATTGAATCCAAAGCCAACGCCTACGATGAAGCGCGGGCCGTCACCGGCGTGCCGCGTGATGTCCGCCATCCCCATCGTTCCGACAATGCCACGTCCGGCGAATGGGGTGAACGTGAGTCCGGCGTCGAGGTCCTGACCGGTCCAGTCGGCCGTGGCCGCCACGTCGCGGACGATGCGAAGCCCCACCCCTCCAAAGACGCCCACGGTGTGCCGGTGGTTGCGGATGTCGGCTTCGGAGCGGAAGCGTCCGGTGCCGATGCCGATCGAGGTGCTGAGCACTCCGAAGGCCGCGTTCTCGGCGACGCGCAGGGGAATGACGTGCCCGATCGTGCCGTAGAAGCTCGTGCCGCCGTCGACATGCCCCCACGTCACGGCGTCCTCGATGCCGACGGCGTACAGCATGAGGTGCTGCACGTCGCGGTGATGGAGCTTGAAGCTCGCGCCGCCGATGGTCAGGAATCCGTGGCGGACCGAGGAGAAGGACGTCACGGTGGCCTCGAGGGCGACGCCACTCTCGGGGTCGCCCAGGCCCGTGCCGGCGCCGAACCCCCCATCGGGGCGGCTGGTGTAGCGGGTGCGCTCCTGATAGCCGGCTCCGAAGAAATAGTCGCCGCCGCCCGCACCGGACGCGGAGGGGGAGCCCAGGGTGGATCCTGGTGCGCCGAGGAAGGTGGCGACGGTGATCTGCCGGACCGGAGGCGGGGGCACGTGGTAGGCCCGTCGAAGGGAATCGAGCCGGCTGGTCTGCGCCTGCAAACGCCCGGCTACGCCGGTGCTGAGCAGCGCACCGACGGCCGCCGCGGCGGCGCGACGTCCCCAGACCACTAGGCCATGCCGCAAGTACGCCATCGAGAGGAAGATAAGGGCCGCCGAGGGGCTCCGAAACGGGAGAGTCTGTATTGGCCCTGAACGGTGCCGGACATTATATCTGTGGTCTCACCGCGTGGGCGAAGGACCCGAAGCGCCGAGCGGACAAAACGTCCGTTTACCACCGAATGCTGGAGCCGCCCGGTATTGGTCGGCTCCATGGACCTCCGACCGAAACGCGTGCGCATCGTCTATCTCAGTGGAAGCGGCCAACTGGGTGGTGCCGAACGGTGCCTGCTCGACGTCATGCAGAGCGTGCACCAGCGCGAACCGTCGTGGGGCCTGACCCTGATCGCGTCGCGCGATGGGCCGCTGCTCGACGCGGCGCGCGGATTGGGGATCGGGGCATCGGTGGTCGCGATTCCCGATCGGCTCGCGGGGCTGGGGGATTCGACGGCCCGCGGGCACGCCGCCCGATTGATCGGCGTGCTGTTCCGCGGAGCTCGAGCTCTGCCGGCCGTCGTGGGATACCGGCGGCGGCTGCGGCGCACCCTGGCCGAGCGCCAGCCGGAGATCGTCCACACGAACGGATACAAGATGCACATTATGGGAACGTGGAGCCGTCCCCGATCGTCTGCCCTGGTGTGGCATCTTCATGATTACGTCTCGACGCGACCCCTGATGGCCCGCGCGATTAGAGTTCTTTCAAAACGGTGCGATGCCGGCATCGCCGTGTCGGCCAGCGTCGCCGCGGACGCGGCGCCCGCGTGGCGCGGGCGAACGCCGATCGGCGTCGTGCTCAACGCGGTGGACCTGGATCGGTTCGCGCCTTCCGGCCCGCGGGCCGATCTCGACGCGCTGGCCGGCCTCGCGCCGGCGCCGGCGGGCACCGTACGGGTGGGCCTCGTGGCCACGCTCGGCCGGTTCAAGGGACACGACGTGTTTCTCCGTGCGATGGCGCTGCTGCCACCCGACCTGCCGGTGCGCGGCTACGTGGTGAGCGGATCGTTGTATGAGACACGGGGGAGCGAATTCTCGCTCGCCGGGCTGCGCCGGATGGCGGCGGACCTTGGCGTTGTGGATCGCGTCGGGTTCACGGACTTCGTCGCCGCGCCCGCCGACGCGATGCGGGCGCTGGACGTCGTGGTCCACGCGACGACGGTGAGCGAACCGTTCGGGCTGGTGATCGCCGAAGCCATGGCATGCGGCCGCGCCGTGATCACGAGCGCGGCGGGAGGCGCGGCGGAGGTGGTCCGTCCCGAGCAGGACGCCCTCACCCACCGGCCCGGGGATGCCGAGGATCTGGCGCACGCGATCGAGCGCCTCGTGCGCGACGGCGATTTGCGAGCGCGGCTGGGGGCGAACGGACGGAAAGCCGCGGAGGCACGGTTCGACCGTTCGCGACTGGGCGGGGAAGTCACCTCCATCTACCGCGCCGTGCTCGCGGCGCGCCAACCCGAACGACCAACGCCATGAAGCTCCTGCACGTTTATAGCGGCAACCTGTACGGAGGCGTGGAGGCGATGCTGGTCGTGCTGGCGCGCGAAGCCGCCGCATGTCCGGGACTGGAACCCGAATTCGCCCTCTGCTTCGAAGGGCGATTGGCGTCGGAACTTCGCGCTTGTGGCGCGACGGTGCACATCCTGGGCGCCGTACGGGCGAGCCGGCCGGCGTCGATCATGCGGGCGCGCCGGGCGTTGCGGGCGCTGCTGAAGGAACGAAAGCCGGACTTCGTGATGTGCCACTCTGCGTGGTCGTACTCCGTCTTCGCGGTGAGCGCGCGGCGGATGCACCTGCCGGTGGGATTCTGGCTGCACGACGCGGTGAAGGGCCGGCACTGGACGGAGCGGTGGGCCAAGCTCCGCACGCCGGACATCGTGATCTACAACAGCAAGTACACGGGGGAGACGGTGAGCGCGGTCTTCCCGGGTGCGCGGTCGGCGCTGGTCCACTGTCCGGTCGCGCCGCCGGTGCGGCGCAAGGGAGACCGCGAGGCCGTGCGGGAAGAGCTGGGAGTCGCGCCGGAGACCGTGGTGATCGTCCAGGTCGGCCGCCTCGAACGCTGGAAGGGACATCCGCTGCTGCTGCACGCACTCGGCTTTCTGGGAGACGTGCCCGGTTGGACGTGCTGGATCGTGGGTGGGGCGCAGCGTTCGGCGGAGCGGGCCTACGAGTCGCAGTTGCGGACCCTGGTCGTGTCGCGCGGCGTGCGGACCCGCGTGCGGTTCCTCGGCGAGCGGAGCGACGTACCACGCGTCCTGGCGGCGGCGGACATCTTCTGCCAGCCGAATGCGCAGGCAGAGCCGTTCGGCGTCGCGATCATCGAAGCGCTGTATTCGGAGCTGCCGGTCGTGGCGACCGACATGGGCGGGCCGTCGGAGATCCTGGGCGGCCAATCGTGCGGCGTGCTCGTTCCGCCGCGGCGGCCGGACGAGCTCGCGAAGGCGTTGCGGGCACTGATCGAGCATCCGAGCGGCCGCCATGCGATGGGCGCGCTGGGGCCACGGCGCGCGCGCGAGCTGAGCGACCCGGGCGCGCAGCTCCAGCGGCTGCTCTACGTGCTGACCGACGTGACGGCCAAGCGGGGCGCGCGGTGACGACGGGTGCAGTAGCGCTCGACACGCGGGCGCGCCTGTCGCGCGGCACGAGCGGCGAAGCCATCCATGCGACGGTCGAAGCGCTGATCGCCGCGCGGCACGACGGCGGCGGCGTGCTGGTGGATGTCGGGTGCGGCACCGGTGCGCTGTCGGCGCGTCTCATGGGCCGATTCGCCCGCTGCGTCGGCGTGGACGCCGTGCGGTACGACGGGCTTCCCGACGGCGTGGAATTCGTGACCCACGACCTCGACGCGCCGAAGATTCCGCTGGGCGACGCCGCAGGGACCATCGTCACGGCGGTGGAGACGATCGAGCACCTGGAGAATCCCTGGGCGTTCGTGCGCGAGCTTGCGCGGCTGACGGCACCGGGCGGGTGGGTCGTGATCACGACGCCCAACCAGCTGAGCGTGCTGAGCAAGCTCACGCTCGTTCTGAAGAACTCGTTCAATGCCTTCCAGGCCGCCTCGTATCCGGCGCATCGCACCGCGTTGCTCGAGGTGGATCTGCGGCGCCTGGTGGCCGAGGCCGGGCTGGAGAGGGCCGAGGTGCGATACACCGGCGAAGGGCGGTGGCCGCTGACCGGCCGGCACTATCCTCGCGGCTTCGGGCGGGTGTGGCCGCGCGGGTGCTCGGACAACGTCGCGATCGCGGCGCAGAAGCCGGAGGGTGGCCGGTGACGACGATCGCTCCGGAATCGGCTGCCACGACGTACGTGCTCCCCGAAACGCTCACTCCTGCCGAGCGGGAGGCGGATTTCTGGATCCGCTGGTTCATGATCATCCAGGTGGTCACGCAGCTCGCGATCATCAGCCCACTGGGATCGGCACGCACGCTGCTGCGCATGGCCGCATTCGGCAGCAGCCTCGTCTTTCTCTTCCTGGTGCGGGGCAAGGCCGGAGCGCATCCGGCGCGCACGGCGGCGATCGTGGTGTTCATCATCCTGGGGCTGGGGGTGTTCAACCCCACCGCCGCGGCGCTTCCGGCCGCCCTGGCCCAGGTGGGATTGTACCTGGCCGTGCTGGCACCGCTGTTCTGGGTGCCGCGGTTGACGGTGGCGGTGCAGACGCTGTGGACGCTGCTCCTGATCCTGTGGGGCTTCCACACGGCGGGCTCCATCGTGGGTGTGCTGCAGGTGTACTTCCCGGGGCGCTTCCAGCCGAAACTGTCGCCGGTAATCCTGTCACTGGGCAAGGGGTATGTCGAAAGTCTGAAGATCACCACGTCGGGCGGGGTGCAGGTCTTCCGCCCGATGGGTCTGACGGACGTGCCGGGGGGCGCGGGGACGTCGGGGTTCTACGCCGTCGTGCTCGGCATCGGGATGTTCTTCACGGCGCGCAAGCGGTGGCTGTCGCTGGCGGCGGTCGGGTCGGTCCTGGTCGGACTCACGTGCCTGTACCTGTCGCAGATCCGGGCCCTGATGGTGGTGACGGGCGTCAGCATCGTGGCGATCACCGGTGTGCTCGCGTTGCGGCGCGATTACAAACGGCTGAGCATGTTCGGCGTGTTGCTGGTCGCGGTGCTGGTGGTGAGCTTCCGGAGCGCGCTGTCGCTGGCCCGAGAGAGCGTCGCGCAGCGGGTGGGCACGCTGGCGAAGGGCACGCCGGAGCAGGTCTACGAACGGAATCGCGGGCAGTTCCTGTCCCAGGCGTTCGACGAGCTGCTCCCGGAGTATCCACTCGGCGCGGGCGTCGGGCGCTGGGGGATGATGAACGCCTACTTCGACACCAAGAACGATCCGAACCCCAGCCTGTGGGCGGAAATCCAATGGACGGGGTGGATCCTGGACGG
>JBJKPA010000251.1:0-4179 GCA_046706905.1 Gemmatimonadaceae bacterium | reverse complement strand
GCGAGAACAGCGGCACGCCGACCGCCGCCTCTTGTCCCCGTCTCTCCGGCACCGTATTAAGTGTCATGCTCAACATTGACCTCACCGGCCGCCGTGCGTTCGTCGCCGGCGTCGCCGACGACGGTGGGTTCGGATTCGCGATCGCCAAGTCCCTGGCCGAGGCCGGCGCCTCGGTCTGCGTCGGGACCTGGCCGCCCGCTCTCAACATCTTCCTCAATCTCATCGAACGAGGGAAGATGGACGAGTCCCGGCGCCTGGCGTCCGGTGAGCTGCTCGAGTTCGAGAAGATCTACCCCCTGGACGCCGCCTTCGATTCATACGACGAGATCCCGGAGGACCTCCGGGCTTCCAAACGATACAAGGATGTGGGCGACTGCTCGGTGGACGGCGTGGCCCGGCAGCTCGTGGCCGACTTCGGCGAGCGCCCGCTGGACATCCTGGTGCACTCGCTGGCCAACGGCCCCGAGGTCAAGAAGCCGCTGCTCGAGGTGAGCCGCGCGGGGTACCTGGCCGCCGTCGGCGTGAGCGCCTATTCGCTGGTCAGCATGCTGCAGCGCTGGGGTCCCCTCATGCGCCCCGGCGGGTCGGTCGTTTCCCTGACGTACATGGCCAGCGAGCGCGCGGTCCCGGGCTACGGCGGCGGGATGTCGTCGGCCAAGGCGGCGCTGGAGAGCGACACGCGCACCCTCGCCTTCGAGGCGGGGCGCAAGTGGGGGCTCCGGGTGAACACGATCAGCGCCGGCCCCTTCGCCTCGCGCGCCGCGAGTGCGATCGGGATCATCGCCAGGATGGTCGAGTACGTGTCGCACAACGCGCCCCTCACCGACAAACTCGACGCGAGTGAGGTCGGCACCGCCGCGGCGTTCCTCTCGTCCCCCCTCGCTTCCGGCATCACCGGGGCCACGGTGTACGTGGACAAGGGATACCACGCCATGGGGATGGCAGTCGATCCGGTCGACGGTTGACCGGCGACCGTAGCCCGTAGACCGCCTCCCATGCGCTCTCTCCTCCTCGCCGCCGCGCTTCTCATCGCACCACAACGGCCCCCGCAGTACCAGGTCTACGCCGTCCGCTACGCCACCATCCCCTATCCGCTCCGCGCACTCGTGGCCGGAGCCCCACGGGGCGAGCGCATCGACATGGCGATGACGTACTGGGTGATTCGCGCCCCCGACGGCCGCGCCATCCTGTTCGACGCCGGCTTCTACCGCGACAGGTTCATGAAGCAGTGGAAGCCCCGCGACTACGTCCGCCCCGACAGCGCCCTCGCCCCCCTCGGCATCAGCCCCGCCGACGTGCACGACATCGTCCTCTCCCACATCCACTGGGACCACGCCGACGGCGTCGATCTCTTCCCGAACGCCCGCGTCTCGCTGCAGCAGGAGGAGTACGACTACTACGTCGGCCCCAACGGCGTGCCGCGGCACCGCGCCATCGACTCGCTCGACGCGAAGATGCTGTTCGATCTCAACGCCGCCGGCCGCGTGCGCCTCATTCCCGGTGACAGCGCCGAGATCTTTCCGGGAATCTTCGCCTACCTGGGCGGCAAACATACGTACGCGTCGGAGTACCTGAGCGTGCCGACGCGCTCGGGCACCGTGATCCTCGCCTCCGACAACGTCTATCTCTACCAGAACCTCGACGAGCACCGTCCCATCGCGCAGACGCTGGATTCGCTGTCGAACCTCGCCGCGCAGCGGCGCATGCTCCGCATCGCGTCCAGGCCCGGCCTCATCGTCCCCGGCCACGACCCGGCGGTATTTTCGCGTTTCCCGAAAGTCGCCGAGGGAATTGTCCGGATCGACTGACGACCGCGGTCTGGGGTCTGCGGTCCGAGGTCATCTTTTCGCGGTTGCGCCGTCGCGCGCCTTGACGCCGTTCGCGTCCCATCGGACATTCCCGATGCCTCCAATCGGTGGATCTCCGTGTCGCGCATCTCTCTCCGCGGGCTGCCGGCTCGCGTTTTCGCCCTCTCGGCCGCCCTCGCCCTCGCCGCCTGCGGCGGCGGATCGGCGCCCGCGCCGGCCCCCACGATCAGCGCCATCTCGCCCCTCAGCGGCGTCCAGGGCACCAGCGTCACGCTGACCATCACCGGCTCGAACTTCTCCGCGTCCTCCACCACGCTCACGTTCGGCGGCAGCGGGCTCACGGTGAGCGCGGTCCAGGTCACCAGCTCCTCGTCGGCCACCGCCGATCTCGCCATCGCCCCCGACGCGTCGCTCGGCGCCCATGCGATAACGCTCAAGACGCCCGGTGGGACCGCCGCCGGCACGTTCGTGTTCACCGTGGTGCCGCCCGCGCCCACGCTGGTCGGCCTCCATCCCGCCACCGCCGTCATCGGGGCCAGCGTCGTGGATTCGCTCGTCGGCACCGGGTTCGCCACCGGCGCCACCGTCGGCGTGGACGGCGTCGGGGTCACCGTCGCCAACGTGAACGTCTCGAGCGCCTCGCTCATCGTCGCCGTGTTCGTCGTGGACGCCGCCGCGCAGCCCGGGACGCGCCACGTCACCGTCACCACCACCGGCGGCACGAGCAATGCCCTCACGCTCACCGTCGCCCCGCCCCCGCCCACGCTCACCGCCATCTCGCCGACCTCCGGCGCCGCCGGTGCGGCCGTGCACGTCACCCTCACCGGCACCGGATTCATCGCCGGCGGCTCCACCGTCGCCGTGAGCGGCACCGGCGTCACCGTGAGCAGCGTCGCCGGGAGCGGGACCTCGCTCACCGCCACCTTCACGATCGCCGCGAACGCCCCCGGCGGCCTTCGCAACGTCACCGTCACCACGGCCGGCGGCACCAGCGCTCCGGCCGCGTTCTCCGTCATCGGCGGCCCGCCCATCGTGGGCAGCTTCACCGCGGCGCCCGACACCGTGGTCCAGGGATCCGCCGTGACGCTCGCCTGGAGCGGGATCAGCGGCGCCACCGGCTGCTCCATCGACCAGGGCGTCGGGAACGTCCCGTGCACCGACAGCAGCGTGGTCGTGCACCCGTCGGCGACCACCACGTACACCCTGTCGGCGAGCGGCTCCGGCGGCACGACCACGGCGACCGCCACCGTCGTCACCGTTCCGCCGCCCGCCGTCGTGACGTTCACCTCCAGCGCCACCGACATCACCGTCGTGCAGCCCGTGACGTTCGCCTGGAGCGCGGTCTACGCCTCGACCTGCTCCATCAACAACGGCGTGGGAACCGTGCCGTGCACCGGCCGAGTGACCGTGGTGCCCGGCACCACGGTCACCTACACGATCACCGCCGCGACCGGCGGCGCCGTGTCCACGGCCAGCATCACCGTGCACGCCGGTGCGCCCGGGAAGTACGTGTACGCGGCCAACAACGGGTCCGGCACCGTCTCGATGCTCTCGATCGGCACGGGCGGCGTGTTGTCCGCGATCGGCGCCGGCACGGTCGCCGCCGCCACCCCGTACGGCGTCGCCGTGACCCCGTCGGGCAAGTACGCGTTCGTGACGGACTTCGGCGGCAACACCGTGCAGGCGTACACCATCGGCGCCACCGGCGCGCTGGTGGCCAACGGCGCCCCCGCCGCGACCGGCGGCGGGCCGCGCCGCGCCGCCGTGGATCCCAGCGGCCGCTTCCTCTACGTCGTCAATCAGACCGGCGGCTCCGTCTCCGAATACACGATCGGCGCCACGGGCCAGCTCACGCCCAACGGCAGCATTGCGGCGGGCAGCCAGCCCACCGACCTCGCGGTGGATCCGCTGGGGCGGTTCGTGTACGTGACGGACTACGGCGACGCGAACGTGGCGGAGTACGCCGTGGCGGCCAACGGGACCCTGAGCGTGATCGGGACCGCGGCGGCCGATATCACTGCCTTCGGCATCGCCGTCGATCCGCTCGGCCGCAATGTCTACGTCGCGAACTACAGCTCGAGCACCATCTCGACCTTCTCGATCAACACGAACGGCGCGCTGCTCGCCCAGGGGACCGTCGCCGCCGGCATCCTTCCCACGTCGGTCGCCGTCGATCCCGTCGACCGGTACCTGTACGCCACCGACGCGAACGGCAACGTGGTGCTGATGTACACCATCGCCCCGGGCACCGGCGGCCTCACGGCGAACGGCACCATCGCCGCCGGCACGGCGCCCTACGCCGTCGCCGTCGATCCCGCGGGTGCGTACGTCTACGTGGCGAACTGGACTTCCGGCGACGTGACCGCCTACT
>JBJKPA010000250.1:0-5171 GCA_046706905.1 Gemmatimonadaceae bacterium | reverse complement strand
GTCAACGGCCGCCCGCTGCGGGACCCGCTCGACTTCCAGTTCCACGCCGAGGCGGACCAGGTGTCGCTCGAGGTGCAGCGTGGCCAGCAGCTCGGTGATGGCCGATCCGCCGCCGTGCCGGATCAGCCCTTCGGCCAGCCGGCGCGCGATCTGCGGCGGATAGCTCGCCTTGAGCTCCGCGATCTTCGCCTCGTACTCGGCGCGCACCGCCGCCAGCCGCTGCTCGAACTCGGCCTCCAGCCCGCTCGCCACCGTGTCGTGCACGGTGGGGGAGACCTCGATCCCGGCGATCTCCTTGAGCTGCGACCAGAAGTGCAGCCGCTCCTCGGCCAGCGTCACCATCTCGTTCGAGACGGCGAGCCGGCGGAGCGTGCGATCCTTCCCCGCGGCCAGGATGTAGGGCATCCGCCCCGCACGCTCGTCGGCCGGCAATGCCACGTACTCGGCGAACGGCGTCATCGAGTCCTGCCAGATCTCGGGGTCCACTTCGTTGAAGTGCAGCTTGAAGCGGGCCTCGGTGGCCGCCCAGTCGGCGATCGTGAGCGGCAGCTCCATCTCCTGCTCGGCGCCCGCCTGGTCCACGTACTTGAAGGTGTACGTCGGCCACACGGTGTCGATCGACGGATTCCCGTCCAGGCTCAGGCAGTCGGCGTACGTCGTGCCGGCGTCGGGGTCGTAGGTCAGGAAGGGGAACGCCCGGCTCTCCAGCGCCAGCCGCGCCGCCTGCTGCGACCAGTCGTCGGCCAGCCCGTGCTCCACCGGACAGGGCGTGTAGATGTTGAACACGGCGGGACGCCGCTTGTGCAGCCCGCGCAGCACGCCGGCCACGAGGTGCGACGCCGAGGCCGCGGACGACTGGTGCACGTACGCGCCGCGGTGCGCCATGGCGAGCATCGCCAGCTCCTTGCGCACCTCGGTCTTGCCGTGCTGCGCCTTGCCGTACGCCGCCATGTCGGCCACCTGGCCGGTGTAGCCCGACGTGCAGGCCTGGCCGCCGGTGTTCGAGTAGACCTGCGTGTCGAGCACCACGACCTTGATCGGCTTGCCCGACGCCAGCAGGCGCGAGAGGTTCTGGAACCCGATGTCGAGCATCGCGCCGTCGCCGCCCATCGCCACGATCGGCGGGCAGAGCGCGAACTCGTCGTCGTCGAAGTGCTGCCAGGTGAGCGCGCGCAGCGCGGGCTCGTGTGTCGCGGCGTCGTAGGCGCCGTCGGCCATGAGCTGGGCCCGGCGCACCGTGGCCACGTCGTCGGCCATCTTGCGCATCTGGGCCTCGAACAGGCCGATGGCGATGGACGGCGAGTCCTGGAACAGGTGATTGACCCAGGGGAAGGGATACGGGTTGTACGGCCACGTGCTGCCCCACACCGACGAGCAGCCGGTGCTGTTGGACATCCCCATCGAAGCGCGCCCGTTGCCGCTCGGCCCTTCCACGTAGCGCCAGCGCAGGTCGCGCAGCGCGTGGACGGTGTCGTTGAGCGTCTTGAGGCGCTCCTGCTTCTCCTGGTCCACCGGCACCGCCACGGCCTCCCTGGCCTTGGCGGCGGCGTCGAGATCGGCGCCGGCGGCGAGCAGCCCGCGGGCCTGCGCGTCGAGCGCGTCGATGAGCCCGTCCAGCCTGGCGACGTGCTTCGCCACGCGCGGCTGCATCGAGGCGTGGATGGAGCTCACGATGAGGTGCACGGCGGTCTTCTCGCCGCACCCCATGCAGGCGCCGTCGCCGCCCACCATCGAGCGGTAGTTCTCCTTCTTGAGCAGCAGCGACGAGAGCACGCCGATCCCCTCGTCCACGTCGGAGACGTTGACGAACCGGTCGCCGGTGTCGGGGAGCTTCTCCCACATCTGCCAGTTGCGGCGGAGCTGGGTGAGCACCGGCTCGTCCTGCTTGACCGTCTCGAGCGCGCCGTCGGGACACACCGCGACGCACAGGTTGCACCCCTTGCACGCCTCGGGGTTCACGGTGATCGAGAGCAGCCCGCCGCCGGTCTTCTCGCGCATCTCCACGGCGTCGAAGAACGGCTTGGTGCGGGCCAGCGGGAACTCGGCCAGGCGGTCGCGGATCGCGGCGAACTCGGTGTCGGTCTCCGCGCGGCGCACCTCGTCCCAGCCCATCTTGTCGGCCACGTTCTTGTAGCCGGTCTCGAACGCGGCCACGACGCCGAGCTTTGGATCCTTGGTCAGCAGCTTGTGCGTCTCGCGGGCCCAGTGCTTGGTCACGGGGCGCAGCCGGTCGAAGGTCACGCCGTTGGCGGTGACGTCGATCGCGGTCGAGATCAGGTCCTCGACGCTGTTCACGAGGCCGGGGATCGCCGAATCGGGGCACTGCACCCAGCACTGGCCGCAGCCGGTGCACTTCTCGGCGATGAAGTGCGGCACCTCGAGGCGCACGCCGCTCATGTCGCGCACGGCGCCGGTGGCGGCGGGCATGGCGCTGATCGCCGTGAACGGATCGGCGATCCCGTCCTGCCCCATCGAGCACAGCGTGCACGTCTGCTCCCAGAACCGCCCGGGGTTGCCCACGCCGGGCTCGGCGGTGGGCACGTCGAGCAGCGACGGGATGTGCGGCACGGCGCCCGGCGCGTCCTCGCCCTCGACCGCGGTCGGGAACACCGACTGCACCTGGTCGTAGCCGCGGCGGATGACGCGCAGGTTGTCCTCGACCACCGTCTCGCCCTTGTGGCCGAACTTCTTCTGGAACTGCTTGCGCACGCCCTCGAACACCCGCGCTTCCGTGGACCCCTCGCGCGCGATGAGCGGCGAGGCGCGGAAGAAGGCGCCGAGGAAGGCGGCGCCCTGCATGCGGAAGCGCATCTCGGCGTCCGAGGCCTCCTCGCGCGCGATCTCGAACGCGTCGAGCACGTACAGCTTGATGTTGCGCTCGCGGATCTGCGTCCGGACGTTCGACGGCAGCGACTTCCAGAACTCGTCGGCCGGCTGGTCGCTCTGGATCACGAACACGCCGCCGTCGGCCAGCCCGGCCAGCGGGTCGCTGTGGCGGAAGACGTTCGGGTCGGGCGACAGCACGACGTCCACGTGCTTCAGCTCGCAGTTGAGCAGCACCGGCTCGTGCGCGAGCACGGCGTAGAACGTCGTGGGCTGGCCCTTCTTCTCGGAGCCGTACTTCGGGTTGGCCTTGATCTGCATGCCGAACAGCTCGAAGGCGGTCATCGCGAGGTTCTTGCCCATCGTGATCGCGCCCCACCCGCCCACCGAGTGGATGCGCACCGCGGTCGCGCTCTGGGGCAGGAGGTTCGGCACGTCGGCCGGCTTGAGCGACAGATCCTTGAGGTGCGGATAGCTCTCCCCGAGCTGCTCCTGCCAGATCTGGAGCTTGGGGATGCGCGTACCCTCGCGCACGAACTCGATGCCGAGGTAGAACTGGCGGCGGCGCTCGCCGCCGGGGAGCATGTTGTTCACGGCGGCCACGAGGTCGCCGGGCTGCAGGTCGCGGCTGCCGAGCCCGAAGCATCCCGAGAAGAAGTCGGGGACCTGCTCCGGACGGAGCGCCGGCAGGCCGGCGTGCGGCGCCGGGCCGCCGGTTGCGCGGCCGTTCTCCACCGCCTTGGCCATCGCGGCGCGGATCTCGCGCAGCATGGGCGGATCCACGGCCAGCGGCTGGTCGAGCCGCTCGAGTACGACCACGCCCTTCTTGCCGGCCAGCGCCCACGACACGAGGTCCGCCGGGAAGGGACGGAACATCGTGAGGTTGAGCACGCCCACCTTGAGGTTGTGCGCCTCGCGCAGATAGTCGGCCACGGCCATCGCGTTGGGCACCACGGAGCCCTGCCCCACGATCGCCCATTCGGCGTCGTCCAGGCGGTAGCCGGTGGCGCGCGCGTAGCGGCGGCCGGTGAGCTGCGCGTACTCGTCCAGCGCGCGGTCGGTCAGCGCCGCGACGTGGTCGAAGTAGAAGGGCCGCTGCGCGGCCACGCCCTGCGCGTAGGCATCCTGGTTCTGCACCACGCCCAGCATCGCCGGGTAGTCGAGGTCGAACATCTCGGGGATGCGGCGGCGCGTGTCGCCGAACACCAGCTTCTGGGCCGGCGTCGGCGATTCGATGCGGTCGCTCGGGTCGCCGAGGTACGCCTTGACCAGCGCCGGCTCGGGGAGCTGGACGCTCTCGATCACGTGGCTGGTGAGGAAGCCGTCCTGGGCGCAGATGCCGGGGTTGAGCGACAGCTCGGCGATGCGGTGCGCGATGAGGTTGAGGTCGGCCGCCTCCTGCACGTCCTTGGCGAACAGCTGGAAGAACCCGGTGTCGTCCACGGCGTGGTAGTCGTCGTGTCCGGCGTGCACGTTGAGCGCGTGCTTGGTCATCGCGCGGGCGGCCACGTTGAGCACGTAGGTGAGGCGCTTGCCCACCGCCGCGTACAGCGACTCGTGCATGTACGCGATGCCCTGCCCGCTGGAGAAATTCGTGGCGCGGAGTCCGGCCATGGACATCCCGGCCGTGACCGCGGCGGCGGCGTGCTCGCCCTCGGGCTCGAAGAACAGGAGCCGGCGGCCGTTGACGTTCTCCTTGCCCTCGGCGACCGCGGCGGCCCATCCCTCGCCCATCTGCGTGGAGGGCGTGATCGGGTACGCGCCGGCGGCCTCGCCGCCCGCCGTCTCCATCGCCACCACGGCGCCGCTGCCGTCCAGCGCCACGGGCTTGCCCGGAAAGCGCGGCGCCGCGGGGGCGGCGGGCGCTGGCTTGTCCTTGTTGAACAGTTTCATGTCCGCTCGCTCTCCACTGCCAGCGGCACGCCCGCGAACTGCGCGCCGGTCAGCCATACGATGGCACTCGTGGGGCAGCGCTCGACCGCCTTCTGCTCCTCGAGATTGATGTTGTCGTAGTCCACCACGGCGACGCCGCTCGCCACGCTGATCAGGCCCGGCGCGGCATCCTGCACGCACTTGCCGCACGCCGTGCACGCCGCGCGGCAGTCCTCCAGCGCGTCGTCGCCGTTGATGAGGTTCCTGCACTGCACCAGCAGGTGCGCGTCCAGCGGCAGGATCGTGAACAGCCCCTTGGGACAGGCGTCCACGCAATCGCCGCACGCCGTGCACCGCGCGATGTCCACCACGGGGAGCCCCGTCTCGGACATGTGGATCGCGTCGAAGGTGCAGGCGCGCTCGCAGTCGGCGAGCCCCAGGCACCCCCACGCGCATCCCTTGCCGCCGCCCGCCAC
>JBJKPA010000249.1:0-3031 GCA_046706905.1 Gemmatimonadaceae bacterium | reverse complement strand
TGGTCGTCAACCCGACCCCGCCGCACCACGGGCGGGCGAGCGCCGGCGCCGCGGCGCACCCCGGCCCCCGCGCCGCGACGGTCGTCGTGGCGTCCAAGGGGATCGAGCGCGGCTCGCTCGCCCTCATGTCGGAGGTGATCGAGCACGAGCTGCCGGGGCACGACGTCGTGGCGCTCTCGGGGCCGAGCTTCGCGGCCGAGGTGGCGGCCGGGCTCCCCACGGCGGTCGTCGCCGCGTCGCGCAGCGCCGGCGCCGCGCGGGCGGTGCAGGGGGCGTACAGCGGCGCGGCGTTCCGCGTGTACACGCACGATGATCTGGTGGGCGTCGAGCTGGGGGGCGCCCTCAAGAACGTCATGGCCGTGGCCACCGGGATCCACGACGGCGTGGGGCTGGGCTACAACTCGCGCGCCGCGCTGATCACCCGCGGGCTGGCCGAGATGACGCGGCTCGGGGTGGCGCTGGGCGCCAACCCCGCCACGTTCGCCGGACTCGCCGGCCTGGGCGACCTCGTGCTCACCTGCACGGGGGCGCTGTCCCGCAACCGCTCGCTGGGCGTCGAGATCGGACAGGGCCGCTCGCTCGCCCAGGCGCTCGAGGGCAAGCACACGGTGGCCGAGGGCATCGAGACCACGGCGAGCACGGTGGCGCTGGCCACGCGCGAGGGGGTGGAGATGCCGATTGCCGCGATGGTTTACCGCATCCTGTTCGACGGTCATCCGCCGCGGGCGGCCGTGCAGGAGCTGATGGCGCGCGAGCTGCGCGCGGAGCAAGACTCATGAACGCTCCCGACCCGATCCAGGAATTCTTCTCCATCGGCGAGGTCTGCGACCTCACGGGCCTCAAGCCCCACGTGCTCCGCTACTGGGAGAGCCAGTTCAAGTTTCTGAGTCCGGCCAAGAACCGGTCCGGGAATCGCGTCTACCAGCGGCGCGAGATCGAGTTGGTGCTGCTCGTGAAGCATCTGCTCTACGTGGAGAAGTACACGATCGACGGCGCGCGGCAGAAGGTGGACGAGCAGCGCAAGGCGGGCGAGCTGCGGGAGCTGGCGTTCGGGGCGCTCACCCTCGAGGCGCTGGGCACGCTCGAGGAGTCGCTGCGCGACCTCCACGAACTGCTGAACGACGAGACGGAGGACTGATGCGGCTGCTGCTCACCAACGACGACGGCATCCTGGCCCACGGGCTCGACTGCCTGCGGCAGGCCACCGAACCGCTGGGCCAGGTGACCGTCGTGGCGCCCGACCGCGAGCAGAGCGCGACCAGCCATTCGCTCACGCTGCACCATCCGCTGCGCCCGGTGCGGCTGGGCGAGCGCCGCTACCAGGTGGACGGCACGCCCACCGACTGCGTGATGCTGGCCGTCGAGGCCCTGGTGCCCGAGCGGCCCGACTTCGTGATCAGCGGGATCAACCACGGCCACAACATGGGCGAGGACGTGCTCTACTCGGGCACGGTGGCGGCGGCCATGGAGGGGCTGTCGCTCGGCATCCCGTCGATCGCCGTGTCGTTCGCCGGGGGCGACCTGCGGGCCGACCTGTCGCATCTGCAGGCGCAGGTGCCGCGGCTCACGGCGCTGCTCCGCCACCTCACGGGGCTGCCGCGCTTCCCGGCCCACACGCTGTTCAACGTGAACCTGCCGCCGGTGGATCCCAACGGCGTGAAGGGCGTGCGGCTCACCCGGCTGGGGCGGCGCGCGTATTCGGGTTCTCTCAAGCCGATGAAGGATCCGTGGGACCGGCCGATCTACTGGATCGGCGGCGGCTCGATCAGCTGGAGCGGGGAAGACGACTCGGATTTCCGGGCCGTGGACGACGGCTACATCTCGGTGACGCCGCTGCACCTCGACGTCACCAACTACGACATCCTCCGAACGGCGAGCGAATGGTGGCGCGACCCCCCGTCGAACTAGACCTGCGCGGCCCGCGGCTGCGCCTCGTCGAGCTCCTGCGCGAGAAGGGCATCAGCGATCTCGCCGTGCT
This sequence comes from Gemmatimonadaceae bacterium, assembly GCA_046706905.1. Classification (GTDB taxonomy): domain Bacteria; phylum Gemmatimonadota; class Gemmatimonadetes; order Gemmatimonadales; family Gemmatimonadaceae; genus JAGWRI01. The sequence goes on along the minus strand of JBJKPA010000249.1, from coordinate 1,053 downwards.
CCGGGCGTTCGAGCTCACGCCGCGCCACGTGTTCGTGCCCACCGGCATCCGCCACCGGGCCTACGAGGACTCCGCCCTCCCCATCGGCAACGGCCAGACGATCTCCCAGCCCACCGTCCACGCGCGCTACCTGCAGCTGCTCAAGCTCGCCGGCCGCGAGCGGGTGCTCGAGATCGGCACCGGCACGGGGTACCAGACGGTCCTCCTGTCGCACCTCGTGGACCAGGTGTTCTCCGTGGAGCGGGTGGCGCCGCTGATGGACGTCGCGCGCGAGGTCATCCAGCGCCTCGAGGTGCGCAACGTGTCGCTCCTCGTGGGCGACGGCACCGTGGGGTGGCGCGAGTACGCCCCGTACGACGCCATTCTGGTGAGCGCGGCGTCGCCCGACGTGCCGCTGCCCCTGCTCGAGCAGCTGGCCGAGGGCGGCCGGCTCATCGTGCCGGTGGGGGGCCGCGACGAGCAGCGGCTGGTGCTCGTCACCCGCCGCGGCACGGCGTACGAACGCGAGGAGATGGACGCCGTGCGCTTCGTGCCGCTCCTGGGACGCCACGGATGGAGCCCGTAGGCGGCGACGCCGTCGAGCGGCGCCTCGTCGTCGTCGGGCGCGTGCAGGGCGTGGGGTTCCGCTGGTTCGCCCGCGAGACGGCCCACACGCTCGGCATTGCCGGCTGGGTGCGCAACATGCCCGACGGGAGCGTGGTCTGCGAGGTCGCCGGCCCCGCCGACGTCGTCGCACGCTTCGCCGCCGAGCTGCGCGCCGGTCCGCCGGCTGCCCACGTGCTCGAGGTGCGGGTGAGCGAACGCCTGGACGACGGCCCCTTGCCGGAGCGGTTCAGCGTCGTACGTTGACGGTCGTCACCCTTCACTCCACGATCCCGTGTCCCTCGACGCCGACGTTCGCCGCGCCATCCGCGACGTGCCAGACTTCCCCAAGCCGGGGATCATGTTCAAGGACATCACGCCGGTGCTGCTCGATCCGGCGCTCTTCCGCCGCGTGACCGCCGCGCTGGCCCAGCCGTTCGTGGGGAGCGGCATCACGCACGTCATCGCGAT
>JBJKPA010000248.1:0-5396 GCA_046706905.1 Gemmatimonadaceae bacterium | reverse complement strand
GCTCAGCTCGTCGAGCCCCACCGGCCACGCGACGACGAACCGGTCGGTGCCGATGCCGGCGGTGAGCGTGCTGCCCATGTCGCCGTACATGTCGCGCGCGTACTCGGTGGCACGCACGCCGAGCACGTTGAAGTTGAGGTGCGCGTTGCGGGCGACGAGGGGATCGTACGTCCAGTAGATGAGCCGGGCGCCGACGCGCTCGACGGCGCCGTACTGGTATTCCTTGAGGCGGCGGCCGATGCCGCGGTTCTGCGCCTCGGGCCGCACGGCGAGCATGTGCGACCAGTGGACGATGCGTCCGTGCTCGACGCCGGTGAGGCCGAACACGAATCCCACCATCGTGCCGTCGGCGTCGAAGGCGCCGGCCGAGACGCCGCCGATGCGCTGGCCGATCTTGAGGATCGTGGCCGCGGTGACGTCGGTGAGCCCGGCCCCCCACACGAGGTACTGCAGGTCCACCGCCGCGTGGTACTCGGCGAGCGAGGCGAGGGGGCGGATGACGAGCGGCGAGTCGGGCATGCGGTGAGGGCGGCGGTGGGGAGAAGCTATCGCCGCGTCGTGCCCGCCACCACGGACCCCGGCGGATCGGGTTCGGGGTCGGCGGGATTCGGTTGCGGCCGGCGACGCCGCCCGTTTGCCGTCCCCCCGCCCCGTCATTACCGTTGGAGAATGCTTCGGACCCGGCGGGCGTACCGGTTGTTCGCCATGTTCGCGGCGGCGTTCCAGTTGGCGCTGCCGCCGACGGTGGCGTTCGCCGACGCGATCGTTCAGCGCACCGACGGGAATCCGTCGCCGGTCCACATCGAGGACCACGGACACAAGGGCTGCCGGCCGGGACATCCGGCCGACTGCGTGCTGTGTCAGACGCTGAGCCACTGGTCGGCGCCGCTCCCGCACGACGCGGCGCTGTTGCGCCGCGCCGGCCGGGCGCCGTGCCTGCCGCGCGCCGTCACGCTGTCCGCGGCGCGCATCCCCTATCGCACTCCGCACTCCCGGGGCCCGCCTGCGTGAGGTGAGACCGGAGCCACGCTCCGGCACGCGTCTTTAGCGTTTCACAAACTCACCCACATCTCCAGGGCCTCTCATGTCCAGGTTCTTCGCAGGGGTGCGCCCCCTCCGGGGCGTCGCCGTGGCGTGCGCATGCATGCTGCCCGCTCTGTTCGTTCCCGCGCCGGCGGCCGCCGGCCCCTCCCGCCCCACCGCCCTCCGCCCGGCGCCCGCCCCCTCCGACATCGTCGGAACGGTGACCGACAGCGTGTCCGGCCAGCCGGTGGCCAGCGCCGAGATCGCTGTCGCGCGCGGCGGCGCGACGGTCGCGACGTCGTCGAGCGACGATTTCGGACGATTCACGATCCACAACCTCGCGCCCGGCGAGTACGCCGTGGCGGTGCACTTCATCGGGTTCCGACCGCAGACGGCGCACGTCACGGTGCCAGGTGACGGCGCCACCATCCGCCTCGACTTCAAGCTCACGGCCGCGGTGATCAGCCTCCAGGCGATCCAGGTCACGAGCCAGGTTCCGGTCGCCGTCAACACGCGCACCGGCGACCAGACCTTCCAGCAGAACGACTACCACGGTGCGCCCACCCAGACCACGTCGCAGATCCTGCAGCAGTCCATCGTCGGCGCCGTGCGCGCCCCCACCGGCGAGGTGCACATCCGCGGGCAGCACGCCGAGTACACATACTACGTCGACGGCGTGCCGGTCCCGCCGGGAATTTCCGGGAGCCTCAACGAGCTGTTCGCGCCCGAAGTCGTGAACCGCATCGACTTCCAGACCGGCGGATGGGACGCCGAGTACGGGGGCCGCAACGCCGCAGTGATCAACGTGCAGACGAAGATCCCCTCCGGCGGCTTCCACGCCGGCGGCTCGGCGTTCGACGGTTCATTCGACACGCAGGGGGGAGCGCTGAACGTCAGCACGAACGCCGGCCCATTCGGCGCGTTCCTTTCCGGCGCGTATCAGACGACCGGCATGCGGCAAGACCCGGTCATGGGTAACGCCGCCACAGGCGCCCCGTACAACTACCACAACAGCGGCGTCGACGGCTACGCGTTCGGGAAGCTCGAGTACCGGGCCGCGCCCACCGACGTGATGGACCTCGACCTCAACTGGTCGCGCACGCGCTTCGCGGTGCCCTACGACACGGCCGGCGGCACCACGCTCGACGACCACCAGACCGATTTCAACGGGTTTGCCAACTTCGGCTGGCACCACCTGTTCGCACGGCCGGCCGCCAACCCCGCTGCGCCGGCGCCGGCCGAGCTGTTCACCGGGCTCTTCTACCGCTCGGGTAGCCTGCGCTATGTCCCGGGCGCCTATGACGCGCCGTCGTTCATCTTCTACCCCGATACGACAACGCCGTACAACCTGCGGGAGGACCGCTCCTTCACGACCGGCGGGCTCAAGATGGATCTCACGCTCCACCCGCGGCGCGAGTTGATGTTCAAGAGCGGAGTCCTCGCCCAGTTCACCACCGGACACGAGGACTTCCAGACCTTCGACGCCGCCGGGAACGCCGGCCCCGTCTCGAACTCGGGGCTCACCGGGCACGACGTCGGCGGGTACGTCGAGACCGCCTACACCCCCGTCGAACAGTTCGAAATCCGCACCGGCATCCGCTACGACACGCACGCCGCGCCGTTCACGCCACTCCAGACGCAATGGAGCCCGCGTATCCGGTTCAACTTCTACCCCGACGCCGCGACCACGGTCTACCTGTACTACGGGCGGCTGTTCATGCCGACGAACATCGAGGACCTGCGCCAGATCACCGAGATTGCGCAGGCCGGCGCCGCCACCAGTCCGACCCTCCCCGAGCGCGACAACTTCTACGAGGGCGGGATCATCCGGCGCTTCTCGTTCGCCGGGCTCACCACCAAGGTGTCGGTCTACCACAAGCAGAGCACGCCGGGCATTGACGACAACACCGTGCCCGGATCGGCCATCACCACCGACGTCAACATCGCGCACGTGTGGATCACCGGCCTCGAAGGCGTGCTCGATTTCCGCCCCGACGGCCCCCTGTCGGGCTACCTCAATCTTGCCCTCAATCACGCGTACGGACACGGCCCGGTGACGGGCGGCTTCTTCCCCACCAGCAACCCCACGGGATACTTCGATCTCGACCATGACCAGCGGCTCTCGATCGTGGGCAGCGCGACGTACTCCGCCGATCGGTTCTATGCCAGCGCGACCGAGATCTTCGGCTCCGGGCTGACCAACGGCGTCGATCCGTCCAGTTGCGGATGTCGCTACGGCACGGGGCTCTTCGACTTCAACCCGGGGATCAAGGTGGCGCCCAACGCGATCACGAACGTCAGCCTGGGCTACACCTTCGTGAACGGCAACGCGGTGATCCGCCCCGAAGTGTACGTCACGAACGTGTTCGACCGCCGGTACGTGTTGAAGGGCGCGTTCTTCAGCGGCGCATCGTACGGCCGGCCGCGCGCGATCGAGTTCCGCGTATCCGTCGGGAGGTGATCCGCGGTCCGGTGGCCGGCCGACGGCCGGCTACCGGGCCGCCGTCACGTCCAGATTCAGCACCTGGAACGGCGCCAGCCGGAAGGCGTGCTCGCGGCCGGCGGCCAGCGCGATGGGCGGCTGGCCCGCGTCCGCCTTCCACGGACTCCGCGCCGTGTAGCGCTGCGGCGCGCCGTCGGGCAGCTCGAAGGCCTGGCCGGGATCGAGGGCGATGGTCTGCCACTTGTCGCTCGGGTTGCGCAGCGTGAGCGTCGAGCGCTCCGGCGACCAGGCGGCCCAGCCGTACGGCTCGAGCGCGTACGGGTCCCCCCCCACCCAGTGCGTGTCGCGCAGCGCGTCCGCGTTGCGCCGCGACCACCTGGCCGACTCGGCCAGCGTGTCCCAGTTCTCGCGCGTGAGGAACGACGGCGTCACGTACATCTCCTGGAGCTGCGTGCCGTTGCCGAAGTACACGCGGATCTCGTCGTGGAAATCGTGTCCGGGATCATCCATCAGGTGGTTGGCGTACTTCGCGTAGATCAGCCCGTGCAGCATGAGCGAGTTGAGCGGATAGAGCGGGCCGCGCTGCACCACGTGGCGGTGCGTGTCGGCGTCGCGGTAGGTCATCCACTGCTGCCGCCAGGTACCGACGCCGGCGAACGCGTGGTCGTCGCCCCCGCGCCAGGTCGAGTCGGCATAGCGCAGCCAGAAGGGCGACGGGTAGGTCCCCGTGGTGAGGTTCACGAACAGGGCGGGCTCGAGCTTGCGCAGGTCGCCGATCAGCGCGATCGCGGCGTCGAAGTCGCTGTCGAACCGGCTGCCCGGATACACCGACGAGACGTTCCCCGTGCCGTCGATCTTGAACTGGTTGATCCCGTACTGCTCGATGAACCGGACGCAGGTATCGTGGAACCGCTTGTAGTATTTGGGGCCGGAGAGGGCGAAGCCGCCCTTGTTGGTCTCGAAGCCCTGTTCCTTGCCGTACTTCAGGCGGTCCAGCCTGGGCTGGCCGTAGCCGCCCCACGGCGAGAGCCAGACGCCGGGCGCCGCGCCGTACTTGGCGGCGGCCAGCCGGAGCGGGGTGAAGCCGTGCGGGAATCCGGGGCCGAACCCCCAGAGCGTCTTCGGGTCGTCCCACCCGTCGTCGAACAGGAACGACGAGAGCACGACGCCGCGCTTGACGTGCAGCTCCTCGCCGAAGGCGTGGATCCGGTCCAGCGCCCCGGTCTCGGTGTACTTGTTGAAGTACCCGAGGTCGTACCACGAGTTGTAGTGCAGGAAGGGACGGTACGGGTGCGCCCGCTCCCGCTCGACGTAGGCCAGGAAGTCGCGGCGGAGCTGCCCCGTGCGCGCCGCGCCGAGCACCGACGAGACGGTGACGGGCGCGCCGGGCCGCACCGGCAGCTCGCGCGTCAGCACGCTGGTCACGTGGTCGCCGTCCACGGCGCCGTGCGACAGCGGATGCTCGAACCCGCCATACCAATTTCCAAATACGACCGGGCTCCCCTTCACGGTGCCCCGGACCTCGGCGCCGGCGGCGTGGAGGTCCACGAGCACGATCGTGGCCACCGGCACGTCGCCGCCCACGGCGCGCAGCGTCACCTCCTGGCGCAGGTAGCGCGAGCCGTCGCGCAGCACCGCCTGCCAGTCGGCCTCGAGGTGCCCGCTCTCGTGGCGCAGGGTGGCGCGGATCCGGCGGCCGCCCAGGCGCTCCGAGTACCGCGCCGCCGACGGCGCCGCGGCCATGGACTCGACGCGCGGCGTCCCCACGATCCGGAACTCCTCCGCCTTCCATACGGTGCCGTCGTGCAGGGCGAGGGTGAACACGCTGGCCGCCGGCGTCAGGGTCACGTTGTTCGCGTGGTCCACCACGCGCACGGCGCGCAGCCGCCCCCCGGCCACCGTCCAGGTGCCCGTCACGGCGGCATTGCCC
>JBJKPA010000247.1:0-3191 GCA_046706905.1 Gemmatimonadaceae bacterium | reverse complement strand
GGCGGCAGGAACCGGGTCGCCACACTCTGAGGCACGCACGCCTGAGTGCCTTGCACCCCACGGCGGCCCCCGCGTGCGGCAGGCCCGGCTGGCGCACCAGCCTCCGCTCAGGTCGCGGGCCGGCGGGGCGGAGCGACCAGGTCCGCGTACTCGGTGTGGCGACGGATATACGAGGCGATGAAGGGGCAGGCAGGCGTGACCGACAGCCCGCGTGCCCGGACATCGTCGAGGGCGCCGGCCGCCAGATGGCTCCCCACGCCCTTTCCCTCGAAGGCCGGGTCGACCTCCGTGTGGGTGAAGACGATCCTGCCGGGCCGGAGACGATACTCGGCGAACCCAGCCACGACGTCTCCCAGGAGCGCCTCGAAGCGCTGCGCGGCGGGATTGTCGACGATCCTGGGGGCGGATTCCGTGTCGGGCACTGATCACGCTCCTCTGTGCTGCCGGGGGCTCCGGGGGCGCCACGCCGCCAACGCGTCCGCGGCGCCTCGGCCGGCGACGGCGACCCGTCGGCCGCACGACGTGCCGCGTACTCTACCCGCCGCCGGCCTCGACAGCGCGCTCGGCCCGGGCACGCTCACATGCGGCCGTGGCATCCTCGCAGGCTGATGCTCGACCGCGTGCTCCTCGATCTCTCGCCGCTGCGCCATGACCGCGAGTATCGCTGGCTGTGGCTCGGGCAGCTGGTGAGCAACACCGGCCGACAGGTCACGCTGATCGCGCTTCCCTTCCAGTTGTACCTGCTCACCAACTCCGCGCTGTCGATCGGCGCGCTGTCGGCGGTCACGCTGCTGGCGCTCGTCGCGTTCTCGCTCCCCGGCGGATCGCTGGCCGACGCGTACGATCGGCGCAGGCTGCTGCTCGTCACACAGCTCGGACTGGCCGCGACGAGCCTGCTGCTGGCCCTGCTCGCGCTCACGGGCCGGCCACCGATCGTGCTGATCTACCTCGTCGCGTTCCTGGCGGCGGCGATCTCGACGGTCGACGGACCGAGCCGCCGCGCGGCCGTGGCCCGCCTCGTTCCCGCAGAGCGACTCCCCGCGGCGCTCGTCCTCGAACAGGCCAGCTTTCAGGCGGCCACCGTCGTCGGCCCCGCGGTCGGCGGCATCCTCATCGCTGCCACCGGCATCCCGACGGCGTACGCGCTCGACGCGGCCACCTTCGCTGCCGCCCTGGCCGCGGTCTGGGCGATGCGGCCGCTGCGCCCCGAGGGCGGCGTCGCGCGCCCCGGCGTTTCCTCGGTGCTCGAGGGGCTCGCATTCGTGCGCCGTGTCCCCGTCATCCTGGCGGGCTTCGCCATCGATCTCGACGCCATGATCTTCGGCATGCCGGTCGCCCTCTTCCCGATCCTCGCCGTGACGACGTTCCACGGCGGGGCCGAGACCCTCGGTCTCCTGACGTCAGCACCGGCCGACGGGGCCCTCCTGGGTGCGCTGACCACGGGCTGGGTGTCCCGCGTCCGCCTGCAGGGGCGCGCCGTCATCGCGGCGGTCGCCGTGTGGGGCATCGCCATCAGCGGTTTCGGGCTCTTCGTGACGGTGCTGCCAATCGCGCTCGGCTGCCTGGTCGTCGCGGGCGCCGCCGACGTGATCAGCGCCGTGTTCCGCAACACGATCCTGCAGCTGGCGACACCCGATCAGCTGCGCGGCCGCCTCTCCGCCATCCATGGCCTGGTCGTCGGCGGCGGACCGCGGCTGGGCGACGTCGAGGCGACGGCGGTCGCGGCCGTCGCCGGCGCCCCGTTCTCGGCGCTCAGCGGCGGCCTGCTGTGCCTCGCCGGGCTGGCTGTGGTGGCGTGGCGCTTCCCGCAGCTCTCGACCTACGAGACGCCCTCGCACGCCGACGTGATCTCAGGAGCTGCCGCCGCGGTCCCCGGCGGTCTGGACGACTGAGCCGGACGGGGCGGCAAGGGCGCGCGAGAGATCCACGGGCCGCGCGAACACGACCTCGGCCAGGTCGGACGGCTCGAACTGGTGGCCCCAGCCCGCGGCGATGGGCAGCGCACCTGCGCGGCGCGCCGCCTCCATGTCGATCCACGCGTCGCCCACGTAGGCAGCGCGTGCCGGCGCCACGCCAAGGCCCCGGCAGGCGCGCAGGACGCCGTCCGGCGCGGGCTTGACGTGCTCGACCTCGTCGCCGCCCACGAGTACCCCGATCGATGGAAGCAGGCCCGTTGCCGCCAGCACGATCGTTGCCGCGATGTGGCTCGCGCCCGTGTACACGGCCACCGGCCCACGTCGCACGCACGCCGCCACGAGCCGTCGGATCCCGGGGTACAGGGGGGCGCGCCCGGCGGTCGAGCGCAGCCGCTCGTAGTACGCCTCCACCTCGGCGGGCGCCGCCTCCCGCCCGAGCATGTGGGAGAGGAGCACGGGCGGCGGGCCGAGCGGGTACGCCGCGACGATGTCGGCGCGCTCACACACGGGACCACCGCACGCCCGGATGGTATCGATGTACGCGTCCGGAACGACCGCGCTCGAGTCGACCAGCGTGCCGTCCATGTCGAACACCACCGCCTCGAGCCACGCGAGCGCGCCAGGCGCCACCGGATCGCCCGCGCCCGTGCGCTCCGTCGTGCCGCTCCTGGGGTACCCGGTCATCCGGGAGCGTGCCGGCACGCGCTGCCTCCAGGGCCGCTCCGTCCGCGCGTTGCGGGGCGCGGCGCGCTGTCCGGGGATGCGGAGCTCACTGGTAGGCGGCGAGCGTCGCCAGCAGGCCGCGCGGCGTGGTGCCCGGACCGACCCGGATCCGCGGCGTGAGGAACCGGCTGTACCAGCTCTCGTAGGCGCCCCAGCGGGTCGTCACCGCGCTCACGTACCCCTGCGCGTCGAGGTGCGCGATCTCGCTCGCGCTGAAGGCGCCGAACGGGTAGGCGAAGTCGACGGGCCGGACCCCGGTCCAGTCGGTGATGCCCTGCGTCGCGACGTCGATCTCGGCGTCTGCCTCCGCCTCCGGGAGCGCGGGTACGTCGACGTGGTGAACGGTGTGGTTGGCGATCTCGTTACCTCCGCGCGTCAGCGCGCAGAGGTCTTCCGGCCGGAGGTTGTCGACCAAGCGGCCGATGCGGCCCGTGACCACGAAGTACGTCCCCACGAACCCGAACTGGTGGAGGATCGGCCACGCGTACAGGTACCCGTCGCGATACCCGTCATCGAACGTCACCACGAACGTGCGCGCCGGCGGGCGCTGGC
>JBJKPA010000246.1:0-2971 GCA_046706905.1 Gemmatimonadaceae bacterium | reverse complement strand
TCGGCATCCTGGCCGCGATCGCGATCCCGAAGTTCGCGAACACGAAGTCGAAGGCGTACATCACCGCCATGAAGTCGGATCTGCGCAACATGGTGACCGCCGAGGAGGCGTTCTTCTCCGATTCGTCGGCGTACTCGACGAGCCTCACGGCGATCAACTTCAAGCAGTCGACGGGCGTGAACACGCCGGTGATCGCGATCGGCGCCGGGTACTGGAGCGCCACGGTGACGCACAGCCAGCTGGCGGGTCACACCTGCGCCATCGCGGTGAACACCACGAATCCGCTGGTGAGCACGGCGGGTGAGGGCGAGCCGGTCTGTAACTGACGGTAAGTTGGTAGGACGGTAGGACGGTAGGACTGCAAACAGCATCACGCCGTTTTCCGACTACCGTCCTACCGTCCTACCGTCTTACAGCAAAGGGGGGCGGACGCGATGCGTCCGCCCCCCTTTGCTATGTTTCCCCCTTCACGGCCGACTCTCCCGCCCCATGCACACCCCGACCCGCGTCCCGGCGCCGCGCATCGCCGGCCATACCTCGACGACCGACGTGCCCCTGTTCTGGGCCGCCTACGGGCCGGCGGGGGCGCCGCGGGCGGTGGTGCTCCACGGGGGCCCGGGAGCCGACCACGAGTACCTGCTGCCCCAGATGCTGGACCTGGCCGACACGCGCGACCTGCTGTTCTACGACCAGCGCGGCGGCGGCCGGTCGCGCACCGACGACCGGACCCCCGTCACCTGGCAGACGCACGTCGCCGACCTCGCCGCCCTGGTGCGGGAGCTCGGCGCGGAGCCGCTGACCCTCGTCGGCTATTCCTGGGGCGGGCTTCTCGCCCTGCTCTACGCGGCGTCGGCCGCCGTCGACCCCGCGCTTCCCGCGCCGGTGCGTCTGGCGCTCATTGACCCGGCTCCGGTCTCACGGCAATTTCGGGAGGCGTTCGAGGCGGAGTTCGCCCGCCGGCAGGCCGCGCCCGGCGTCCAGGCCCTGCGCGACGAGCTGCTCGCCTCGGGCCTCCGCGAGCGGGACCCCGAGGCGTTCCGCCAGCGGGCCTTCGAGTTGAGCGTGGCCGGCTATTTCGCCGACCCGCGTGCCGCGCGCAACCTCACGCCCTTTCGGGTGGTAGGACGGATACAGCAGTCCGTGTGGGAGAGTCTGGACGATTACGACCTGGTGGCGGACGGCCGCCTGGCGGCGATTCGTTGTCCGGCCTTGATCGTCCATGGGAGAGAGGATCCCATCCCTCTCGCCTCCTCCGAAGCCTGCGCCGGTGCGCTGGGCGCCGAGCTGGTGGTGTTGGACGCGTGCGGCCATGTACCGTACGTGGAACGGCCCGCGGCGCTGTTCGCCGCATTGAAACGGTTTCTCGCGTGACCGCGGCCCGTCCGCGGGAATTTCATCGACCCACCCCATGTCGCTGACCGACAGCATCATTCAGCCGTACATCACGACCATCGAGCCGGACGGACACAAGCTGCACGTCTCCTGCCGCGTGGCCTACGACGGCATCGAATACGTCGGCCGCCTGTGGTTCGCCGACGATGGCTGGGAGGACTCGGGGATTCCCGACCGCGCCGCCCTGCCCGGCCGCTCGCACGACGAGGTCATCTCGCTGGCCAAGCGGCTGAGCGTGACCGAGCTCACCCTGCGCTACCGCCGCGCGCTGGCCGAGAAGCGGCGGTTCATGCAGCTCCGCAAGGCGACGGACGAGATCCTCACCAAGATCCGCTACCTCAACCAGGTCGCGATCTCGATGCACGCCGGACTGCTCGACGAGGAAGGGGCCGCGCAGGAGATCGAGCTCACGGAGAAGCAGCTGCACGAGTGCGTGGATCGGCTGAAGCAGCATGCCGGCGTCGAAGGGTAGGCGGCCGGCGCGCCGCGGGGCCCTCAAGGGGGCGGCGCTCAAACGACGGGCAAAGACGGTCCTCGCGCGGCTCCTCGCCGTATACCCCGACGCGCACTGCGCCCTGGACTTCCGCAATCCCTACCAGCTGCTCGTCGCCACGATCCTCAGCGCGCAGTGCACCGACAAGCGCGTCAACATGGTCACGCCGGCGCTGTTCGAGAAATATCCCGACGCCACGGCGCTCGCCGCCGCGCCGCGCGAGGACGTGGAGGAGATGATCCGGAGCACCGGCTTCTTCCGGAACAAGGCGAAGAGCCTGGTGGGGATGGCGACGGCGGTGGCCGAGGAGCACGGGGGCCGGATTCCCGACACCATGGAGGCGCTCACGCGCCTGCCGGGCGTGGGCCGCAAGACGGCCAACGTCATCCTCGGAAACGCCTTCGACAGGAACGAGGGCATCGTGGTGGACACGCACGTCACGCGGCTGGCCCAGCGGCTCGGGCTCACCCGCGCCAAGACGGCGGAGAAGATCGAGCAGAGCCTGATGCCGCTCTTCCCGCGCGGGCGGTGGACGATCCTCTCGCACCTGCTCATCGAGCACGGCCGCCGGGTGTGCGTGGCCCGGAAGCCCCGGTGCAACGAGTGCGTGCTGGCCGACATCTGCCCCAGCGCAAGATTCTGACGGCCCGCGCCCCTGTCGGGCGCCGCCGAATCGCCTAATTTTACTCTCGTCCGTGGCTCCCCCGCCCCGCCACCTCTTGCCGGATCCGCCGTGAGCAAAACCGCAACGTTCGAGACCAATCGCGGCACCATCGTCGCCGAGCTGTTCGACGGCGAGGCGCCGAACACCGTGGCCAACTTCGAGAAGCTGGCCAACGAGAAATTCTACGACGGGGTGAAGTTCCACCGCGTGATCCCCGACTTCGTGGTCCAGGGCGGCGACCCGCTGTCGCGCGACCTCCCCGAGGGCGACCGGCGCATCGGCACGGGCGGCCCCGGCTACCGCATCAAGTGCGAGACCGAGGGGAACCCGCACCGCCACACGGTGGGCGCGCTCTCCATGGCCCACGCCGGCAAGGACACCGGCGGCAGCCAGTTCTTCATGGTCCTCAGCGAGGCCAGCAC
>JBJKPA010000245.1:0-4116 GCA_046706905.1 Gemmatimonadaceae bacterium | reverse complement strand
CGCGGTACCGCGTCCGGTTGCGCGACCGGAGCGATGCGCCGCACGTCCGCGCGTGGTGGACGCTCTTCCGGACCGAGGGCGCGCGCACCGATCTCCCCCGCGTCGTGTGGGCCGACTTCGGGCGGCGGCCGCGCGCCCTGGTCCTCGGCGCCGGACAGGACGCGGTGCCGCTCAACACCTGCTACGTCTCGCGCTGCGCCGATCTCGACGACGCGCGTACGCTCGCCGCGGTCCTCAATTCGTCGCTCGCCGCGGCGTGGTTGAGCGCGGTGGCCGAACCGGCGCGCGGCGGCTTCAAGCGGTATCTCGCGTGGAGCATGGCCCGGCTGCCGCTGCCCCGCGACTGGGATCGCGCCCGCGGCATTCTCGGCCCGCTGGTCGCGGCATACGAGCACCGCCCCGAATGCGACGGCGTGCCGCTCCGCGAGCTGGACCACGCCGTCCTCGAGGCGTATCGCGTGGGGCCACGCCGTATGGAGCCACTGTTCACGTGGACCGGCCGCTGAGCGCCGCCGTCGTTTCGCCCCCCGACGCACGTGCGGCGATCGCCAGCCGGTGGCTCGGGGCGCGCGGTGGAGACGTGTTGGGCGCGATCGTGCTGCGCCCCCATCAACGCGACGCCGTGCACCGGCTGCAGGGTCTCATGCGGGACTCCCGTGGCGCGCTGCTCGCCGATCCGGTGGGCCTGGGCAAGACGTACACGGCGCTCGCCGTGGCGCGCGAGGCGACGAGCCCGGTCGTGGTCGGCCCCGCGGCGCTGCGCGACATGTGGCGCGAGGCCTGCGCCGCGGCAGGGATCGCCGCCCGATTCGTCTCGTATCATGCGCTCGGACGCGGCCGAACTCCGCCCGCCGCCGACTTCGTGATCGCCGACGAGTCACACCACGCACGGAATCCGGCGACGCAGCGCTACCGCGCGCTCGCCGCGCTCTGCGAACGCGCCCCGGTGCTGCTGCTCTCCGCGACGCCCGTGCACAATCGGCCATCCGATCTGCGCGCGCAACTCGCGCTCTTCCTCGGGGAGCACGCGTGGGCGATGCCCGAGGCGGAGCTGTCGCGGTTCGTCGTGAAGCGCGAGGCCGGCGACGAGGTGTCGGGGGCCGCACTCCCACGAGCTGGCGCAGTTCGGTGGATCGACGTGGGCGACGACGGAGCGGTGCTGAGCGGCATCGCGCGGCTTCCACCGCCGCTCCCGATCCGCCAGGCGGGCGACGCCGGCGCGCTGGTCTCCATGTCGCTCGTCCGGCAGTGGGCGTCGAGCCGTGCCGCCCTCGTCGCCGCGTTGCGGCGGCGCCTGGCGCTGGCCTCGGCGCTGCGCGACGCGTTGAGTGCGGGGCGCCATCCGACGCGCGCCGAACTGCGGACCTGGTCCTACGCCGAGGGAACGCTACAGCTCGCGTTTCCGGAATTGGTGAGCGACACCGGAACTCCCGACGCCCGCGCGCTCCTCGAGCAGACACAACGGCACGCGGAGCATCTGGCCGTACTCTGCCGCGCGGCGACCGCCGGCGCCGATCCCGACGACGCACGCGCCGCCGCGATCCGGCAGCTCCGGTCCAGGCATCCCGGCGAACGCATGATCGTGTTCGCCGAGTTCGCGGCGACCGTTCGTGCGCTGTACACGCGGCTCGGCCGCGACGGCGGCGTCGCGATGCTCACCGAACGCGGAGCGGTCGTGGCGGGCGGGCGCCTCACGCGACGCGAGCTGCTCGCCCAGTTCGCGCCCGGTGGCCCGGCGGCACTGCCGCCCGCACAGCGCGTGTCGCTGCTCATCACGACGGACCTGCTGAGCGAGGGCGTGAACCTGCAGGACGCGTCCGTGGTCGTGCACGCCGATCTGCCGTGGAGCCCGGCTCGCTTCGAGCAGCGCGTGGGGCGCGTGCGTCGGCTGGAGTCGCGACACGCGGAGGTGTTCGTGTACGCGCTGCGTCCACCGGCGCCCACCGAGGCGCTACTCGACATGGAGGAGCGCCTCCGCGCGAAACTCGCCGCGGCGGCGCGCACGATCGGGATTCACGGGACGATCATGCCGCGGCTCTTCGGGGGAACGCCGGCGGAGACACCAACGATGCGAACTGACGATGATCTGCTGAGGATTCTTGCCGCCTGGCGCCGAACGGGGGAGCCCGCCTCGTCCGGCGTCCCACTCGTCGCGGCGGTGCACGCCCCGTGCAGCGGATTCCTGGCGCTCATCGAGCGCGACGGCCGGCCCGAGCTGATTGCCGACTTCGGGCGCGGAGTCAGCGACGCACCGCAGGAGGTCGTGCGTCCACTCCGGATCGCCGAGGTACCCGACGCTCCGGTCGATCCGGGTACCATCGAACGGGTCACCGCCGCGATCGCGGCGTGGAGCGCGGCCCGCGATTCGTTCGCCGTGCTCGACATCGCCGCCGGGTCCGCCGCGCGCGCGCGGCGCCGGCTGCTTCATCGAATCGACGTGATCGCGGCCCGCAGCCCGCGGCATCTGCGCAGCCGTTACGTCCCGTTGGCGCGCGATGCGCGGCGGGTGGCGACGGCTACGTTCGGGGCGGGTGCGGAGCGGGTACTGGAGGAGCTGGCGGAGGCGAAGATGGAAGACGAGGCGTGGTTGAAGGCGGTAGGGGTGTTTGCCGGGTTGCACGGGAGGATCCGGACCGGGGTGGAGGTTCGGGTCATTCTGAAGTACAGGAAGCGCTGACAAGAACAGCGCCTGCAAACCCAGCGCCGACAAACACGGCGCCAACAAGGACTGCGCCAACAAATACGGCGCTGAAATCGGTACGGCCTTCGGCCCCGTAACCTGCGAACGGCGCGGCAGAGCCGCGCTGGTTACGCGCCGTTGACTGTCGTTCAGTTCCCAGCGCTGTTCTTGCCGGCGCTGTTGTTGTCCGCGCTGTTCTTGCCCGCGCCGTCCTTGCCGGCGCGGTTCTTGCCGGCGTCCCTTGTACTGGCGCTTTACCGCGCTTTTGGCGCCTGCGGCGCCCCAGCCGTTATCGCATCCCCGATCCGCTGGCGAGTCTCATCCTGCCGGCTATCGAGGAGCGCCAGCACGTTCGCGTTCTGAATGAGCGACCGCTCACCCTTCATTGATTGCGGCTGGTCGTAATGCACGAACGGCGTCGTATCCATCTTCGCAACGACTGCCCGCCGCGCCGCTGAGTCGGGGAAGTAAAAGACCTCGAGCTTGGCCAACGACCCGATGCGATACAGCACGCCCTCGATCGGAATCCCCGGCTCCTTTACCGGCGTCGAGTCCCGCCGGACGACCAGGCCCGCGCGGAAGAGATGCTCAACCAGGCTGCATTCGTGCCAAAGCCCGTCCGGCGGACAGCTCGTCTGCGTCACCTGCTTCGCCGCCTGCAGCTCCGTTGCCTTCACCTGCTCCTTGCTCGGCCCGCTGTTGCACGCCGCCAGGAGCGCGGCGCCGATTACCACCAGCGCCGCACCCACTCGCCCGAGACTCCAAACGCGTTTCGTCATGCCGGCAAGATGCACCGCCTACACCGCGTCCGGAATCCCCAGCCTCTCCGCCGCCTCCTGCGCGGCGTGGAACAACAGCCCGAACGTCTCGATCACGAACAAGGTGTCCTGCACGTGATCGATCTCGAATGGCTGCGCCAGCACCGCCTCCACACTGAACGGCCGGCGCTCGCAGTTGGGCCCCAGCGCGTTCGCGCAATCGGCGTGCGATGAGATCAACCCGCTTCCGTAGGCCTTCACCTTCCCGTTTTCCCGGACCAGCCCGAACTCCACCGTGAACCAGAACAGCCGAGCCATCCCCTGGATCTGCTCCTCCCGCTCCGCCCGGCACGCGATCTGCCCGAACCGCTGCAGGTAATCCGCGAACGCCGGACTGGCGTGCAACGGCACGTGCCCGAACACATCGTGGAAAATGTCCGGCTCCGGCAGGTAATCGAGCTGCTCCCGCGGCCGGATGGTGACCGTGGTCGGGAACTTCCGCACCGACAGACACCGGAAGAACTCGGGCGCCGGAATGAACCCGCTCACCGGCACCGCCCGCCACCCCGTGAGCCCGGCCAGCTTCTGGTTCACCACCTCCAGATCGGGCACCAGGTCGGGACACAACCCGATGCGCTGCGCCCCGCGCAGATATACCTCGCTCGCGTTGGTCGTGAG
>JBJKPA010000244.1:0-3098 GCA_046706905.1 Gemmatimonadaceae bacterium | reverse complement strand
CTGATCGGGAGCGCCCGCCCCGTCCGCGCGCAGAGCGGCATCTCCGCCGAGGGCGGCCTCGAGCTGGTCCTCCCCGTGGGCGCGCGCGCCAACGGGCTCGGGCAGGCGGTGGTCGCCGACTTCCTGGGCAGCGAGAGCGTATGGTGGAATCCGGCCGCAATGGCCCGCGCACGGACCCGCGAGGCGGCCATCCAGCACAGCAACACCTTCGAGGGCACCGGTGACGCGATCACCGGCGTGCTTCCCGTGGCGCCGGTCGGCGTGCTGGCCCTGTCGGTGAACCTCTACGACTGGGGCACGCAGCAGAGCACGGATGCCACCGGTACCTACGGGACCTTCACGCCCCGGGCCACCATCTTCGCCGCCACGTTCGCCGGACAGGTCGGTTCGCGCACCTACATAGGCCTGAACTACAAGTACTACGACTTCGGCATGAACTGCACCGGGGCGTGCGGGAGCTTCGCCGCCCTGGGCGCCTCCACGACCTCGCTCGATTTCGGGCTGCAGTTCCGAGCCTCGAAGGACTCGTCGCTGTTCGTCGGCGTCGCCCTGCGCAACGTTGGACCCAAGGTGCAGTTCAACGACGCTCCGCAGGCCGATCCGCAGCCCACGCGGCTCGAGGTGGGCGTGACCTACGAACCGACGATCCCGTCGCTCGGGCCCGACGCTCGCCTCCGCTTCGGGGCCGACATCGTCAACGCGATTCCGACAACCAGCCCCGGCCTGCGTCTGGGCGCAGACCTCGGGTGGCGGCAGAAAGTCCACGTGCGCGCCGGGTACGTGTTCCAGGGGGCGTTCGGATCGGGCCCGACCATCGGCGTCGGCGGCACCACCGGCCGACTGGGGCTGGACATCGCCCAGCTCTACAGCAACAGCCAGGGGACCGGCGGCACGCCGCTCACCTACCTCTCCCTCCGGCTGCTCTTCTGATGCGCCTGCTGCTCGCCGCGGGACTGCTCTGCGCAGCGGCTGGCGGCGCGTCGGGGCAGCGGCTCTCGCCCACGATTCGGCCGGCGTCGGTGGCCGTGCCGGCCCTGCAGCCCCGGGGCGAGAAGCGCGTGGAGATCCCGGGAGCGCCGCTCCTCGGCATGCGCATCCCGCCCTGGACCGCCCCCATCGCCTCGGCGATCGTGCCCGGTGCCGGGCAGGCGGTACTGGGCCAGCAACGCTCGGTGGCCTACCTGGCCCTCGAGGCATTCGTGTGGCTCCAGTACTTCAAGGACCAGCGCGACTGGCGCCAGCAGCGCGCGGCGTACCGCGGTCTGGCCGCGACCGTGGCCCGCTCACCGTTCTCGGCCAGCACCCCCGTGGGCGATTGGGCCTACTACGAGAGCATGGAGCACTACCTGGAGAGCGGCGTCTACAGCATCACCGGGTCGACCGCCAACGTCGTGCCGGAAACGAACGAATCCACGTACAACGGCGCGATGTGGCTGCTGGCCCGGGAGAACTACTGGCCCGATCCGACCGTGGCGCCGCCGACGAGCTCCGCCGAGTACCAGGCAGCCCTCAAGTTCTACGAGGGCCGCGCCGTGCGGCCCGAGTATCGCTGGTCCTGGCGCAACGCCCAGCTCGAGCAGGATCTCTACCGACGGACGATCAACAAGGCCAACGACGCCGTGCGCCGCGCGACGTCGGACCTGGGGATCATCCTGGCCAACCACGTGCTGAGCATGGTGGATGCCTTCACCGCCTGGCGGCTCCAGGCGACGGCCGGTGCCGGAAGTGACTATCGGGTGGGCTTGGTGGTCCCCTTCCCGTAACCGGGCCCGGGAGGCAGACTGCTCCCAACGGGCGGAGGCGCCGAAAGTTGGGCCGCCACCGCAGTTTGACTAGACTCGCGGAGGCCGGTATCTTGGCCTCGCCGACCCTCCATCCACCATACGTGACCGCGGAAAAGCAAAGGGCCCTCGTCTTCTCGCTGCACGACCAGCCGCTGCCGGGCGTAGTGGAAGGCTGGCTGTTGGGCTTGGGGCTGCCCGTGCTCCCGGTGACGAGCGAGGAGGATCTGCTCTCGCTGTCGCTCCGCGGCCGCCCGCGCGTCGTCGTGTTCGACGCGCGGCACGAGGCCGCGGCGGTCTACGCCGCGTCGCGGCACCTCAAGTCGGATTCGTACACGGCGGTGGTGCCCTGCGTGATGGTGTCGGCCGGCGACGACGCGGCGTTCCACGCCGCGTTCGACGCGGGAGCCGACGAGGTGATCCGCGAGGGCGTGGGGAGCGAGGAGGGACGGATCCGCCTCGATTCGATGCTGCGCCGCTCGGATCGCGACCTCGTCGTGCACCCGTCCACGCGCTTGCCCGGCGCGGTGGAGATCGAGGCCGAGGTGACGCGGCGGCTCAAGGCGGGCGCGCCGTTCGCGATGTGCTATGCCGATCTCGACCACTTCAAGGAGTACAACGATCGGTACTCGTACTACGACGGCGACCGGTGCATCCGGATCCTGGCCAAGGTGCTGCACGACGTGGTGAAGGGGCTCTGCCGCGACGCCGGATTCGTGGGGCACATCGGCGGCGACGACTTCATCTTCGTGATCCCGCTGGCGAACGTGCCGGAGGTGTGCGGCGAGATCGTCTCGGTGTTCGATACGCTGATCCCGTACCAGTATTCCGAGCAGGACCGGCGGGCGGGTTATTTTTTCGGGAAGGATCGTCGGGGCCAGCTTCACCGGGTGCCCCTGATGACGGTGTCGATCGGCGTGGTGACGAACGAGCGGCGGACCTTCACGCATGCCGCGCAGATGAGTGAATTGGCGACCGAAATGAAGAGCTATGCGAAGACGCTGCCGGGGTCGGTGTATACGATCGACCGGCGGACGGATGATTCGGCGCTCGATGACAGTGACGTCGAGCGCGCCGGGCTGGCCGGCGGGACGGAGGACGCGTGAACGTCGCCTGTCCTGAATGCCGGTCGGTGTTCCGGGTGGACCCGGCCAAGCTGCCCGCGCCCTCGGTGCGGGCCCGCTGCTCGGTGTGCGGCGGCGTGATCACGGTGATGGCCAACGGGGCGGGGGCCGAGCCGGGGCCCGACGAGTTCGCGGCGACGGCCGCCGCGCCCGCACCTGCCGCCGCGACGCGTCCTCCCGCTCCGCCACCCCC
>JBJKPA010000243.1:0-5443 GCA_046706905.1 Gemmatimonadaceae bacterium | reverse complement strand
CACGCGCGTCAGCTCCCCGGTGTTGCCGACGCGCTCGTAGATGTCGCGGGCGAGCTGGAGCTCGGCGCTCGCGCCGTCGTATTCGCCCCGCCGGCGCAGCGCCTCGCCGGTGGAGTGGTGCACGCGGGCCACGGCGTCGGGGTCGGTGCCGGCCTCCGCGGCCGCGAGCGCGCGGGCGTACCACGCCACGGCGCCCATCCACTCGCCGAACTCGACCTTGACGCCGGCCAGCCCGAGGCACGCGGCGACGGCGCCGCTCTCGTCCGATTCGGCGCTGGCGAGCGCGAGCGCCCGCTCGTACAGGCGGGTCGACGTGTCGTAGACGCCGAGGTACTTGTCGAGGCGGGCCAGCGCGAGGAGGCTGGAGAGTTCGGGGCGCCGGTCCTGCAGCTCGGCGGCGAGCTCGATGGCGGCCTCGTACCAGGCGCCGGCCTCGACCAGGCGATCCACCTGGCGTTCCAGGTCGCCGCCGGCGAGGAGATGGCCCACGGCCGCGGCGCGGTCGCGCCGCTCGACCGCTTCCAGCGCGTCCACGTACGCGCCGTACAGGCGGTCCAGATACCGCGTGATGCGGTGGAACGCCGGGCCCAGCTTCTCGCGGAGCACCGGGACGTGCACGTCGTACTTGCCGATGGTCAGGTAGGCGCGCGAGGCATTCCAGCGGTCGTCGGCCGCCGAGCGCGCCGTGGACAACATCAGCGAACGCAGGGGCCAGAGCGCGTCGAGATCGGGGAGCAGGCGGAGGGCCTGTTCGACCTTCACAGGCCGTGCTCCCGGACCTTGCGGGCGAGCGTGTTCCGGTGGATGCCCAGAATGCTCGCCGCGGCCCCGATCGCGCCGCCCGTCTGCGAGAGCACGCGCTGGATGTGGCGCGCCTCGATCTCGGCCAGCGTGCCGGCGCACGCCTCGTTGCGCGGCGTGGCGGCCACGTGCGACGTGCGCAGCTCGTCGGGCAGATACTCGGCGCGCAGCGTGTCGTCGGTGGCCACGATCACGGCCCGTTCCACGACGTTCCGCAGCTCGCGGACGTTGCCGACCCAGTCGTGGAATTGCAGCAGCGCGAGGGCGTGGTCGGAGATGCGCGACACCGATTTGCCGTACCGCTCGTCGAACAGGCGCACGAAGTGCGCGGTGAGCAACAGCAGGTCGTCGCCGCGCTCGGCGAGGCGCGGCAGCTCGATCGTGACGATGGCGAGCCGATAGTACAGGTCCTCGCGGAACTTCTCGTCGGCGATCGCGGCGCGGAGATCGCGGTTGGTCGCCGCGATGAGACGCACGTCCACCGGGATGACGTCGTTGCCGCCCACGCGCTCGACGACGCGCTCCTGCACGGCGCGCAGGATCTTGGCCTGCAGGGCGAGGCTCATGTCGGCGATCTCGTCCAGGAACAGCGTGCCGCCGACGGCCGCCTCGAAGCGGCCGATCTTGCGCGCGACGGCGCCGGTGAAGGCGCCCTTCTCGTGGCCGAACAGCTCGCTCTCGAGGAGATTCTCCGGGATGGCGGCGCAGTTGACGGCCACGAACGGTCCGTCGCGGCGCGGGCCGGCGTCGTGGATCGCGCGCGCGACGACCTCCTTGCCGGTGCCCGATTCGCCGAGCACCAGGACGGTGGCCGAGCTGGGCGCCACGCGCGCCATCATCTTATAGACGTCGAGCATCGCGGGACTCTCGCCCACGAGCTGGGCCGGCCCCCGGAACTCCTGCGACGGCATGGGCAGCAGCGTTCCGCGTTCGCGGGACCGCGCCGAGATCCGGTCGAGCAGCGTCAGGACCTGCGGGAGTCCGAACGGCAGCGGCAGCACGTCGAGCACGCCCAGGCGCTCGGCCTGCAGGATCAGGTCAATGGAGGTGTGGCGCGAGAAGACGACCAGGCGCGGGGCGCCCTCGACGTTGCGGAGCGCCGATACCCACCAGGCGAGGTCGTCGCTGGCGCCCGCGCCGAGACTGACGAACACGAGGTGCCAGGGTCCCGTGGCGAGGCGCCGGGTGGCGCGGGGCAGGTCGGGGGCGATCTCGATCTCCGCGACCCGCCCGGCCAATCCATTTTGCAGTTCGTCGAACGCCCCCGGTTCCTCCTCGGTCGTGACCGCGAGGACTCGGAGCCCATCGGCGAGCTCTGATAGTTTCGGTGACGTCAACATTATTTACTTGCAAAGGAAAACGACCGCACCCATCACGAATCGGGAAGCCCGGGCGGGTGCAGCAGGCGCGCAACGAACACGAGTGCATCATCCGTGCCCTTGCAGTGGTCGGCGAGCACGGCGTCGGCGATGTCCTGCGGACGCGCGCCCGGCCGGACCGAATCGGCGAAGGTTTCCCGAACGCCGTCGGTCGCGACCACCAGCACATCGCCCGCCGAAACGGGCACGATCCACGGGCGGACGGCCGGCGGCGCTCCTGCTCCCACGATGCCGCTCCAGGTCATGAGGGCACGGGGCGGGGGCGCGCGTCCGTCGCCGCCGGTGAAGAGGCGTCCCTCGACGCCCCCGATCGAGAGCCAGCTCAGGGTCCCGGCGCTCCAGTCGAGGAGCGCGGCGACGAGGGCCGCGCCCCGCGTGGTGAGCAGCATGCGGTGGCAGCGCGCCACCGCGTCGACGGGTCCCTCGGGGGCGTAGTGATCGAGCGTCGCGGCGGCCAGGCGGGCCGTCGCCTCCGCCTCCGAGCCGTGCCCCAGCGCATCCACGACCCCGATGAACGCGGAGTCCTCGAGCTCGCGGACCACGTGCAGGTCCCCCGATTCGTCGTGACCGGGGTGGGAGCACGCCGCCACCGCCCAGTCGATGCCGGCCGCGCGCGCGCCGGCGAGCGAGGGTGCGCGGCTATGCATGGTTGCGGTGCCACTTGGTCATCGTGATCGCGGTGCCGCGCCCCGGGGCGGAGACGATCTCGAACTCGTCCATCAGACGGCGGGCGCCGGGCAGCCCGAGCCCGAGGCCGCCCGACGTGGAGAATCCGTCGCGCATGGCCTGCGCGATGTCGGGAATGCCGGGACCGTCGTCGCGGGCCACGATCGCGAGCGCCGTGGTGCTCCCGTTGGGAACGGGACGCAGCTCGATCTCGCCCCGTTGCGCGTCCTTGAGGATGTTGCGCGCCACCTCGGAGATCGCGGCGGCCATCACGGTCTGGTCGCCGCGGCCGAACCCGAGCTCGGCCGCCATCGCACTGCCGCGTTGCCGCGCGCCGACGAAGTCGGCGTCGCCCGTGATGGCCAGCGTCACGGCATCAGTCATGGCCGGCCCGGCCGCCCAGCCGGCGATCGAGGAACGACAGCCCCTCTTCGAGGTCCAGCGCCGTCTCGATGCCTCTGAGGGTGAGGCCCAGCTGGACCATGGCGAAGGCCACTTCGGGCTGCATGCCGACGATCACCGTCTGCGCGCCGCGCAATTCGGTCGTGTGCGCGAGGTCGCGCAGCGTGCGCACGGCGAACGAGTCCATCACGTCCAGCGCCGTCACGTCCACGATCACGCCGCGCGCGCGATAGCGGCCGACGCGCTCGACGAGCGCCTCGCGCAGATGATACAGGTCGGCGTCGGTCAGCGCCGACTGAATGGAGGCAATGAGGTAATGCCCCTGTTTCAGAATGGGGACTTGCACGTGCGATCTCGGTGCGGTCAGGCGGCGGTCGCCGGGGTCGGGCGCTGCGCGACGGTATAGCCGAGCAGCCGTTCGGCCTCCTCGATGCCGCCCTGCAGGTCGCCGACCGTGGCCATCTCGCTCAGATCGACGCCGATCGTGACCAGCGTCTGCGCGATTTCGGGCGAGAGGCCGGTGGCGATGACCGTGGCGCCCAGCAGCCGCGCCGCCTCGACGGTCAGGACGAGATGGTTGGCGACCGCGGCGTCGACCGCCGCCACGCCGGTGATGTCGATCACCACGACCTTGGCGCGGTTGGCGCGGATCGCGCTCAGCAGCTGATGGGTGAGCTGACGCGCCCGCTGTGGATCGATCACACCGATGATCGGCAGGATGAGCAGGCGCTCGCGCACCTGGAGCACCGGCGTGGACAGCTCGCGGATCGCCTCCTGCTGCTGGCGGATGACGCGCTCGCGTTCCTGCACGAATCCGACGGCGACGGTGTTGGCGATCCGGTTGGCCGCCGGCTCGTAGGCGTCGAGGATGCGGTTCAGCTTCGTGAAATCGTCCTGGTACTTCGCGAACAGCGAACGGGCCAGGACGTCTCGAAGGAGGAGTACGATGCCGAGGACTTCGTGGGTTTCGACGCCACGCGGAATGATGCGTTCCGACAGGTTGCGGGCGTACGCCTGCAGGGCTTCCAGCGTGCCGGTCTCAAGCGCGGACACGTACTTATCGTATACGGAAGTCGCCTCGGCGAAGATCTCCTGCTCGTTCATCGCCGTGAGCAGCTGGGCGCGGGTGATGCGGCGGGCCCACTCCTCGCGGAGCTGCGTGCGGTGCTCTCGCAGGTGGGCGACCAGCTCGCGGAGGCGGGTTGACGGATCCTCGGTCGGCGTCGAAGGGGCGGCCGGGGCCGGGGGATGGAACGTCGTGTGCATTGAAAATCTCCTGAAGGAAACCCGCCGCGGCGACCATTGTGGCGCTCGTGCCACACGCAAGCGCCATGCCACCCGCGCCGGTGCCCCATGGCCTTCAGGAGGTGCACCATCCGCAAGACGCCATCGTCGACGCTCGAGGAAAACTACACGTATTCGACTACCCCGTCAGACTCCGTCAGATGCAATCGCGCCACATTCTGCAACGAATGGGTTGCAGCGCCCCACGATGGTGCTGGGCATCACGTCGAAGACGTGTGCGCGACAGACTGAGTGTCTGCGCATAGAGGAATTCGATCAAAACGACGGAACTGAAGTGCTCGCAGCGAACGTTGGTGCGTCAGGTGTCGAACTCCTGCACAGCACGGACGCGATCCGTTCCGCCGTTCGACCGTCCCAACGCTCGATCACGGGGCGTGGAGCGCGGCGGGCGTGCAGCGCCTGTCGCGCCCTCACGACGATATCTTTGTGCCGCGGGGCGACGAGGCGGTTGGTTCCCTGCGTGCACGTGATGGGGCGCTCCGTGTTGGGGCGCACGGTCAGACAGGGGATGCCGAGGTACGTCGTCTCCTCCTGCAGTCCGCCCGAGTCGGTGATCACGAGCGCGGCGCCCGCCACGAGCGCGGCCATCTCGAGATACGGCAGCGGATCGATGAGGCGCAGCCCCGAGGGCGCGCCGTCGCCGCCGGACGGGCCGCACCCCTCGAGGCGGGCCCGCGTTCTCGGATGGACGGGGAAGATCACGGGGCAGTCGCGGCTCACCTCGTGCAGCGCGCCCATGATCTCGGCGAGATGGCCGGGGTCGTCCACGTTCGATGGCCGGTGGATGGTGGCCACCGCATACGGCCGCGGGGGGGGGGGGGGGGGGGCGGGCGCCGGGGGGGGGGGGGCGCGGGGGGCGGGGGGGGGCCCCGCGCGGGGCGAGGCTTTTT
>JBJKPA010000242.1:0-21569 GCA_046706905.1 Gemmatimonadaceae bacterium | reverse complement strand
CGCGGGGGGCGCGGCGGCGGGCCCGGACCCGAGGCCGCGGTCGCCGCGGCGCCGGGACGCGGACGGGGCAACAGCCTCGAGGGCGGACTCCCGTACTGGGGCAAGTACGTCTACCACGACAACAATCGCGACATCAACCTCTCGCAGGTCGAGATGCGCGCGATCACCGACTGGTACTTCACGGCGCACCCGCCGATCCTGCAGGACATGCACGAGGCGGAAGCGCTGATGTACATCTACAGCGGCGGCCCGCCGCAGAACCCGAATCTCGATCCGATCCTGTTCACCGAGCTGCCGTTCTTCGCGAACTACCAGCTCGAGCAGCTCACGAAGTACGGCATGCCGGGTGTGTACACGCACGCCTTCATGGACGGCTGGTCGCCGGGGTATCTCGGCTCCGTGGCGTACAATCACAACGGCATGATGGAGATGTACGAGACCGAATCGGGGCACGACATTCCCGCCGATTCGATGTCGGAAGCGATCGCCAACGCCGAGCCGCCCGCCCGGGGCGGCGGGTTCTTCGGTCGTGGCGGGGCGCGCGGGGGACGCGGTGGTCGTGGCGGAGCCGCCGCCGGCCGCGGCGGATTCGGCGGGCGCGGCGAGAGCCTGCCCACCGGCAAGGGCCCGGGCCAGCCTCGCGAGTGGTATCGCGGGCTGCCGGTGCCGGCCAACGGCGTGGCGACCTTCACGCGCCGCGACAACACCAACTACATGGAAACGGCCTGCCTTTCGGCGCTGCAGCTCGCGTCGATGTTCCCGCAGATGGTGCTCGAAGACTTCTACGTGATGACCAAGCACTCGCTGGACGCCGGCAGCGCCCAGGCGCCGTACGCGTTCGTGATCCCCAAGGCGCCGGACATGACCAAGCCGGCGACCCTGGTCAACATCCTGCGGGCCCAGGGGATCGAGGTGGGCGAGCTGCGGCAGCAGACGGTGGTCGGCGACGACACCTTCCCGGCCGGCTCGTACGTCGTGAAGCTCGACCAGCCCTACGGCCGGCTGGCCAAGAACCTGCTCGAGAAGCAGATCTTCCCCGACCCGCGGCTCACGACGTACGACGACAGCGGCTGGTCGATGGGCTGGGCGTTCGACGTCACGGTGAAGGAGATCAACGACAGGTCCATTCTCGACGCGGCGGTGACGCCGGTGAAGAAGGCCGAGGTGGTGGGCACCGTGGCCGGCAGCGGCTCAGCCGGGCTCGCCGTGGCGCACTACGGCTCGAACAACATGATCACCTTCCGCTATCTGCTGAAGGACGTGCCGATGCAGGTGGCGGAGGGCAGCTTCACCGCCGATGGCGTGCAGTTCCCGGCTGGCTCGTTCATCGTGACGGGCTCGGCGGCCGATCTCGCGGCGGCCCGGCACCTGGTGGACTCGCTCGGGCTCACGTCGGCGGCGCTCTCGTCGCTGCCCGGCGTGCCGTCGCATGCGGCGAACGTGCCGCGCGTGGCGATCTATTCGCAGTGGAGCGGCACGCAGGACCTGGGCTGGTATCGCTTCACCTTCGACAAGTTCCACATTCCGTACGACCTGATCTTCAAGGAGCGGCTGGAGCGGGGGAACCTGCGGAAGGACTACGACGTCATCATCATGGCGACGCAGAACATCAACCGCGCGGCGGTGTTCGCGCCCAAGGCCAAGCACCCGCAGCCGTACGAGCGGAGCGCCAAGTACCGGAACCTGGGCATGTACGGCTCGACGCCGGACATGAGCGGCGGATTCGGGCAGGCCGGAGTGGACGCGATCAACGCGTTCCTCGACGCCGGCGGCACGCTGATCACGGCGGCGCAGGCGATCAGCTATCCGATCGACTTCGGGCTGGCGCGGTCCTTCGAGGCCCAGTATCCGGCGGGCGTGACGGCGCAGAAGCCGCTCGTGATGGCGCGAATCACGCGGACCGACAGCCCGATCTTCTACGGGTACGCGACCGATACGATTCCCATCAAGTTCAACCAGGGCGCGGAGGTGTTCCACGTCGGCCCGGCGGACTCGTCGCGCGTGCTGGCCGAGTACGTGGGCGGCGACGACGCGGTGCTGAGCGGGCTGATGACGGGCGCCGACAACCTCAAGAACCAGCCGTTCGTGGTGGACATCGCCAGGGCGTACGACGGCCACGGCCGCGTGATCATGTTCGCGAACAACCCGATCTACCGGTGGCAGAACCACGGCGAGTTCAACATGGTGTTCAACGCGATCATCAACTGGGACGATCCGACACCCGCCAAGTAGTAGGCGGGCCGGCGGGCATCAAGAACGGAGGGTATGAACGGCAGATGAGCCGGACAACTGCCGGATGATACTGGTACTACAAAACAGCGATCGAACACAGGGGGCTTCGGCGGGAAGATCTCGACGCCGAAGCCCCCTGTTCGTGCAGTTGCAGTTCACATTCTTCGTTCTTGGTCCTCGCCCGGGCGCGCGGTCAGTCGATCCGCCGCCGCACCAACTCGAGGAGCTTGCCCAGCCGGTACGGCTTCCCGATGAAGTTCTCCCCGTCCACGAGCGGCGGTTCGCGCCCCGCGATATCGGCGCTGTACCCGCTCGTGTAGAGCACGCGCAGCGAGGGCTCGTCGGCGCGCATGCGCTCGGCGATCTCCAGCCCGCTCACCCCGCCCGGCATTACGAGGTCGGTGAACAGCAGGCCGATCGCGCCGCGATGCTCGCCCCACACGCGCAGCGCGTCCACACCGTCGGTCGCCTCGAGCACCGTGTACCCCGCGCGCTGGAGCGCCGTCCGCGTGAGCGCGCGCACCATCGCCTCGTCCTCGACGAGGAGAATCGTTTCGGTGCCGCCGCGGGGGGCGTCCGCGGCGGCCGGCGCCGCCGATCCCGCCGCCGCCGCATCGAGGGCGGGCAGGAGGATGCGGAAGCTGGTCCCCTCGCCCACGCGGCTCTCCGCGTCGATCGCGCCGCCGTGCTGCTTCACGATGCCGAACACCGTCGCGAGCCCCAGTCCCGTGCCCTGTCCGGCCTCCTTGGTCGTGAAGAAGGGCTCGAAGATGCGCGGCAGCATCTCGGGCGGGATCCCCCGGCCGGTATCGGAGACGGTGAGCCGCGCGTAGCGCCCCGGCGCGAGCGGGGCGGGGCCGGCGTCTCCCGCGTCGCGCACCGTCGCGAAGCCCGTCTCGATGCGCAGCCGGCCCCCGGTCGCCATCGCGTCGCGCGCGTTGACGACGAGGTTCATCAACACCTGATCGAGCATCCCGGGGTCGGCGCGGACCATGAGCGGCCGGTCGTGCAGCTGCAGCTCGACCTCGACGTCCTCGCCGACGATGCGGCGCAGCATCTTGGCGACGCTCCGCACGGCGTCGTTCAGGTCGAGGTCGCGCGGTTGCAGCACCTGCCGCCGGCTGAAGGCGAGCAGCTGGCGGGTCAGCGCCGCCGCGCGGTCGGCCGCGGCGCGCACCTCGGTGATCATGTGCTGCACTTCCGGCGCGACCCCGCCGCCTTCGGAGGCGAGATCGGTCTCCATCATGATCGCGGCGAGAATGTTGTTGAAGTCGTGGGCGATGCCGCCGGCGAGCTGGCCCACCGCTTCCATCTTCTGCGACTGGCGGAGCTGGTCCTCGAGGTTCTGCCGCTCGGTGACGTCGCGCGCCGTGCCGATGATCCGGTACATGTGCCCCGCGGCGTCGCGCAGCGGCAATCCCCGGTCGTGAATCCAGCGGACCATGCCGTCGGGACGGCGGATGCGGTAGGTGACGTCGTACGTGCCGCGCGCCGCCTGTTCGGCGAACGCCCGCACGACGCGGTCGCGATCGTCGGGGTGCAGGCTGTCGGCCCACAGCTGCGGATCGGCGTACACGTCCTCGATGCCGCGCGCCCAGATGTGCTCGAACGCCCGGTTGACGTACACCACCCGGTTCGTGCCCGGGTCCACGATCCAGAATACCTCGTCGATGTTCTCGGCCAGCTCGCGGAACCGCTGCTCGCTGTCGTGCAGCGCGCTCTCGACGCGGCGCCGGTCGGCCTCGCGGCGATCCACCTCCATCGCGAAGCCCAGATCCAGCGCCAGCTCGTCCAGCAGCCGCAGCTCCTCGTCGCCGAAGACCCCCACCTCGCCGGCGTACAGGTTGAACACCCCGACCATGCGGCCGTCCACGTAGAGCGGAAAGGCGCCCGACGACCGGTAGCCGCGCTCCAGTGCCCGGGCCGCCCATTTGCGGTAGCCCGGGTCGTGTTCAATGTCGGAGCAGATCTCGTGCGCGCCCGTCCGGAGGCAGCGCCCCGTGGGGCCGGCAAGGCTCGCCAGATCCGTGACGTCGAACTCGATGCCATCCAGATATCCGTCCACGAATCCCGCGGTTGCGGCCGGGGCGAGCCGCATCCGGCGCTCGTCGACCAGGCCGATCCAGGCCATGCGGAAGTTGCCCTTCTCCACCGCGATCCGGCACGCCGCTTCGAGCATCGCCGCGGCGTCCTTCTCGCGCACGAGCATCTGGTTGGTGTCGCTGAGCACGGCGTACACGCGGTTCAGATACCGGATGCGCTGCTCCGCCGCGTGCCGCTCGGTCACGTCCTGGAAGACCGTGCACACCGAGTCCAGCGTGCCGTCGGGACGCCGGATGGCGCGCACGGCCAGGCTGACCCAGATCACCCGCCCGTCCTTCCGGACGAAGCGCTTCTCGATCGTGTAGCCGTCCGTCTCGCCCGTCCGGAGCCGCTCGAACGGCGCGAGGCTCGTCGCCATGTCGTCGGGGTGCGTCACGCCCGCCCAGTCGGTGGCGACCAGCTCCTCCCGCGAGTAGCCCAGCATCTCGCACATCCGGTCGTTGACCTCGACCCAGCGCTTGTCGGCCGAGGTGACGCCGATCCCGACCAGCGGCAGCTCGAAGTAGCCGCGGAACTTCGCCTCCGACGCGGCGAGCGCCTCCTCGGCGAGCCGGCGTTCGCTGACGTCGTGCGAGATGGACGCGGCGCCGATCACGTTGCCGGCGGAGTCGCGCAGCGGGGAGATCGTGATCTCCACCGGAATGAGCGTCCCGTCCTTCCGCCGGCGCAGGGTCACGAGCTGGCGCGGCGGCATTCCCCGCCAGACGTCCTCAATGATCCGGCGGCGGGCGTCGTCCGAGTCCGGGGGGTAGAGCACGGAGAACGACCGGCCGATCATCTCCTCGGCCGTATAGCCGTACAGCCGCTCGGCGCCGGGATTCCACGTCACGATGGTCCCTTCGCGGTCGCCGGAATAGATCGCGTCGTCCGACGACCGGACGATGGCCGCCAGCAACGCTTCGTTCTCTTCCGCCGGGCGAGCCCCCGCCCGCGACGATTTCTCCATCGGTTCCGGGGACCGACTCGGCGTCACGCTACCTCCTGGGCGCCGTCGGGGGGAGGCGCGACTACGGGTACGACACCCGCGGCCGCACCCGGCCCGGGCGCCGGAACATTAATCCTGCTCCCCCCGCGGGGCGTTGGCAATCCACGGTTCCGGGGTGGCGGCGTCCGCCGTCCAGTCTCGACCGCCTGGGCGGAAGGTTGAGCGCGGCGGGCATCGAGAACGGAGGGGCTGAACTGCGGACAAGGCGGAGGATGCGGACGAGACCGACATTAAGCCGGGGCCTAAGGGGAAGATTCGCTCCGCCGACTGCGCCAAGTCTCCCCTTGAAACCCCACATTCCACGTCCGTATCGTCCGTCCGGTCCGTTTCGTCCGCCGTTCACGATCCTCGTTCTTGATACCGGTTCTCGACCACATCTCCATGTACCGCATCGCGCTCGCCAACATCCGCTTTCCGGAGACGCCGGATGAGTCGGTCACCCTCGTCACGCGCACCGTCGCCGACGCGGCGGCCGCCGGCGCGCGGCTCGTGTGCTTTCCCGAGTGCTACGTGCCCGGGTACCGCGGGTTCGGGCGGGCGGCGCCGCCGCCCGATGCGGCGTTCCTCGAGGGTGCGTGGACGAGGATCTCGGCCGCCGCGGCCCGCGCGGGCGTCGCCGTCGTGCTCGGCACGGAGCGCCTCGTGGACGGCGGCCTCAGAGCCACGGCGCTCGTGATCGGCCGCGACGGCGCGATCGCGGGATTCCAGGACAAGGTGCAGCTCGACCCCAGCGAGGACGATACCTATGCGCCGGGCCAGGGACGGCGGGTGTTTCACGACGGCGAGCTGACGTTCGGCATCGCCATCTGCCACGAGGGGTGGCGATACCCGGAGACGGTGCGCGCGGCCGCGCGGCAGGGCGCGCAGGTGGTGTTTCACCCGCACTATCACCCGGCCGAGCCCGACGCCTTCCACCCGACCACGTTCGCCGATGCGCGGAACACGTTCCACGAGAAGGCGGCGCTGTGCCGCGCGGCGGAGAACGGGTGCTGGTTCGCGACCGTGAACTATGCGAGCCCCGGGTCGGGGACGACCTCGGCGGTGGTGCGCCCCGACGGGACCGTGCTCGCGTGGCAGCCGTACGGCGTGGAGGGGCTGCTGGTGACGGACCTCGACCTCGAGGCGGCGACCAACCTGCTGGCGCGGCGGTACCGGCCGGCGTAGGCGGCGGCCGCCGCCACGACCGCGCCCGGCGCGGCTAGTGGCCCGAATCCAGCTCCTGCATCCGCTGGGCGAACGTGATCCGCCTGTAGCCCGCCGGCACGGCGAAGATCGCGGGGTCCACCGGCGCCAGCCTGAGGCCGGTGACCTCCGAAGTCGACGTCATGGTGGCGGCCATCGAGACGCCGGGGGCAAGACTCGATACGAGTGTGAGCTTGCTGTCGGTCCGCATCGGACAGCCCGGCAGCGCGGCGACGGCGCGACGGACTCGCGCCACGGCCGCGGCCGGGAGGGCGGGCCCGGAGACGAACGCGACTCCCGCGGGATTGGTGGCCGACACCGCGCCCGGCGCCGGGCACGACATCATGAAGTAGTCGGTCGTCACCTGGAAGCGGCCGGTGCTGGACACCGAGCGCGCCTTCGTGGAGGTGGTGCCGCGTTCGCGGAGCCGGAAGCGCCGGGCCCGGCCCTCGCCGGCGATCACGGTGTCGGCGGGGGTGTCCACGCGCAGCGAATCGAGCGTAGCCGAGTGGACGACGTCCTGGGCGGAGCGCTGGTAGTCGGTGATCTCGCGTGCGCCCCCGTCGTGGCCGAGCACCCCGTACTCGCGCCGCGACGGAAACACGACCGTGGTTCCGCTCGAGTCGGAGATCGTGTAGTCACCGGCGGCCACGAACCGGTCGCCGATCATGCCCTGACGCACGTCGGTCCGCGTATGCCCGTGCAGGTCGGTGCGCACGTGCACGACCAGCACCAGCGAATCCTGCGACGCCAGACCCGTCACGCTGATCGACGAGCGTTGCGTGACGTCGTACGCCACGCCCGGAACCCGGCCCTGCGCGGCGAGCGGCGCGGCCAGCGCGCCGGTCGCGGCCACGGCGGCGACTAGGAGCGCCGCCGCCCGTGGTCCGCGCCCGCCCATCAGGCGGACCGCTTGCGGGTGGAGAACCCGAACGGCGCGTAGATCGGGCACCAGCCCACCAGCCCGGTCACGAGGAACGCGATGGCGACGATCTCGAGAATGATGGCCAGCGTTCCGTTCAGCTTGCCCATGAAATACAGCACGGCGATCGCGACGGCGATCAACAGGCGGATCACCCGATCCGCACCAGCCATATTGCTCTTCATCAGAAGTGCCTCCGAAGGACACGTGGATTCTGGAACGAAGTCGGCGCGCCAGCCGGCGGCGCGCCCTACCGTGCATAGCGAACGCTCCACGAGACCGTGGAGTTCCCGGGCGCGAGCAGCCGAACGACGCGGAATTTCCCCTCGACGCTAGTGCCGAGGAGCTTCGCCCCGCTGACCGCCACGTTCATCAGGTGATATCCCGACAATTCCGTCAGGTAAATCTCGTATGGGTCCCCGCCCACGACGGCGCTGGTCCCGGAAAGCGTATCGCCGCTCCACGACACGCGCTCCAGGTCCGGTCCGCCGCAGCTCACGTGGCGATTGGTCGCCAGCACCTGCGGATGCGCCACCCGCGCGCGGATGCAGAACACCTGCACCTTGCGCGTCGCGTCGATGGGTCCGGGCACGAACGCTCCCCGATGCGTGCCGAGGAAGCGGCGCGACCAGAACTCGAACACCTCGTAGTCCCGGTCGGGCGCGAGGCCGAGGTCGGCGAACCGCACGGTGTCGGCGCCGCCCGTGCGGGCCAGCACCGACCACCGCTCGAACGGCCGATTCACGTCGAGCAGATACAGGGGCACCGAGAGCCGCTGATCGGCGTCGAAGGGGCGGGGGCCGGACCCGCTCGCCGACGTCGCGGCCTGTCCGATGAGGGCCGAGCGCGACGGATCCACGTCGTAGATCTGTTCGGGCTGCGTGAACAACACCGGCGCCGTGCGCTTCGCGATCTCGGCGCGGGCGGTGTGGTAGAGCGCCGGCTTGTCGGTGAGCATGAGCAGCGAGCCGGTGAGCGACGCCAGCGTCGCCGCGCGATAGCCGTCGGGCGCCGAGAGCTGCACGTGGTCAGGATCGTTCCGCCAGACCACGTTGTTGAACGAGTTGTACTCGGCGAATCCGCCGTAGCCGAACCCGTCGGTGCCCACGCGCACCGCGTCCACGAGCCCGATCAGTTCCGGGCGGATCCCCCAGCAGGCGAGCAGGAAGGCGTCGGGTCCGATCGCGTCGCGCACCGTCTGCACGAACTTCCGGTAGACGGCGAGCCGGTCCAGCCCGCGCTCGCGGAAGTAGTCGGCGTGGCTGTTGTACCCCTCGTACCGCAGGTGCCGCAACGCGTCGAGCTTGTAGTAGCGCCAGCCCATGCGGGCGAGCGAGTCGTACACGGGGCGCACCAGATCGTCGAGCGCGGCGGGGTTCGAGGCGTCCATGATGTATCCCACCCAGCGGCCGCTGGCCGGCGTGCCGTCGGGGTTGCGCACGAACTCGGCCGGGTGCGCGAAGGCGTACGCGCTGTCGGAGAAGCTGACGTTGGTCCAGATCCCCGGCTCGAGGCCGCGTCCGGCGATGTAGTGGGCGAGCGAGTCGAGTCCGGCGGGAAACTTGGCGTTGGGATGCAACCAGTGGGCCGGCGTGCCGATGGGCTCGCGCTCGTACCCGTCGTCGATCTGCAGGTAGTCGTACCCGAAGGGGTGCAGCACGGCGTGCATGACGTCGGCCGTCCGTTCGACGTCGGCCTGCGTGACCTTGGCGAAGTACGCGAACCAGGACGACCACCCGGCGACCGAGCCGTGCCACACGTCGTAGGTCCACGGGCGGTATTCGGCCAGTCCGCGGTGCTTCTGATAGTAGCGCGGCCGGAATCGGAGAATGATTTCCGGGCCCGTGGCGGTGAACGCGAACGCCGTGGAATCGCCGGAGCCGGTGGCCGGCACGACCGAGACGCGCGTCGGCTCGTCGGCGGAGAGGACCCAGTCGCCGCGGCGGTCGTACACGGCGCGGTTGAGCCGGCTGTCGGCGGGTCCGACGGCGTTGCGCACGATGCGGATGCCGTCGGTGGGGGGCTCGACGGCGCAGGCGAACGCCTCGGCGCCGGCGTGAACCGTGCCGGAGAGGGTGAGCCGGGCGCCGTCGCGCGCGGTCCACTTGAGCACCTGCGTGACGGCGTCGCCACTGGTGTCCACGAGGGACAACGCCTCGGGGGGCCGGCCGGTGCGCGCGATCGTGGCCGAGAGGATCACGCGGCCTTCGTATCGCAGGGTGAGCGCGCCGGCGCGGTCGGTGACCGCGGCGGCGGTGTTGGGCGGCGCGGCGGCGGCCTGCGCGCCGCCGGCCGATGGGGCGACGGGCAGGAATGAAAAGGCGAGCGCGAGCCGCCAGGCGTGGGCAGGGAGTGTCTTCACGCCCCCAGCTTATCCGTCCGCGCGGCCCCGCGCGAGGCGCGGCCCCTGGCCGTCGCGCCGTTCCCTGCTATTCTTCACCCGCCCATGATCACCATCGCGCCGATCACTCTCGAAGGACACGGCGTCCGGCTCGAGCCGATGACGGCGGCGCACGCGCCGGATCTGGCGGCCGCCGCGTCGGACGGGCGCCTCTGGGAGCTGTGGTTCACGAGCGTTCCCGATCCCGACCACACCGCCGCCTACATCGCGCAGGCGCTGGACGGCGTCCGGGCCGGGCACATGCTGCCCTGGGTGGTGCGTGAGCTGGCGACCGGCACGATCGTGGGGAGCACGCGCTATCACGACATCGTGGCCGAGATCGACCGCGTGGAGATCGGCTACACCTGGTACGCGGCGAGCCGCCAACGGAGCGACGTCACCACGGCGTGCAAGCTGCTGCTGATGACGCACGCGTTCGAGACGCTGGGCGCGCGGGTCGTGGGGCTCCGCACCGACAACTTCAACTTCCGGTCCCAGCGGGCGATCGAGGGGCTCGGTGCGAAGAGGGACGGCGTCATTCGCCACCATCGCCCGCGTCCCGACGGCTCGGTGCGCGACTCGGTGATGTACAGCATCATTGCGCCCGAGTGGCCGGACGTGAAGAAGCATCTCACCGGGCGGCTGGCGCGGCACGCCCCGGGGAACGATCGCTGACCCGCGGGGTTCCACGGGTGGCTCCGCAACCCTTGAGGAATCCATTATGAGGCGCATCCCCCTGGCCGTTCTCTGTTCGCTCGCGCTGGCCGCCCGTCCCTCGGCCGCCGCCGCGCAGGCCTCCCGCCCCGAGTTCAACATCGGCATCGGGCCCACCGTGCCGTCCGGGTGGCTGTCCAACCACAACCCGGTGGGCTACAACGTGACCGTGGGGCTCGGCGGGCAGCCGGAGGGCTGGCCGGTTGGACTCCGGTTCGAGGGGATGTACAACGAGTTCCGCGGCAACGACTACGTCGTGGTGTGCGGTCCGGGCCAGTCGTGCAACCGCGGGTCGTACGCCGCCGGCGGAACCGTGAATCTGGTGTACGAAGGCCTGCTCCCGCGCGGGCGCGGCGTGCATCGCAGCCACGCGACGAGCACGGTGTACGTGATCGGGGGGTTCGGTCTGTATTCCGTGCATGCGCCGGGCAGCGGGATCGCGACGCCGGGCGGGTTCACCGGGTACTCGCTGAGCACCCAGTCGTACACCGGCTGGAACCTGGGTGGAGGCATTCGTTTCCCGGTCGGCGGGGTCTCGGCCTACGTCGAGGCGCGCGTGCACGCCCTGGAAACCGGCGCGCGGTTCGTGCCGATCACGGTGGGGTTGATCTTCTAGCCGGGCGCGCTACCGTTGTGCTCCACCCGGAGCCCTCGAGGAGCGCGCCATGCCTGTCTTCCGTCCCGTTCCGCTCGTACTCGCCGCCCTGATCGCCACCGCACCGGCCGCGCTCGCGCAGGGCCATCCGGGGCTGCCGGCCAGCGACAGCACCGCCCACGCCCGGCTGGCCGACAGCCCGCGGCACGCCGAGTGGGTGAAGATCGCCTGGACGCCGGGGTCGAAGGACTCCCTCATGGCGTACGTGGTCTATCCGATGACGTCGCGCCCGCACTCGCCGGTGGTCGTGATCGTGCACGAGATCTTCGGGTTCACGACCTGGATCCGGTCGGTGGCCGACCAGGCCGCGGCCGAGGGATTCATCGCCATCGCCCCCGACCTCCTCTCACGCGTCCGCGGCGGTGCCTCGACCTACGAGCTGCCGCGCGACTCGGCGATGAAGCTCATCCGGGGCGTGGATCCCGCCGAGCGCAGCATGGGAATCACGGCGGCGGCGCGCTACGCGATGTCGCTGCCCTCGGCCGAGCAGAAGTACGCGGTGGTGGGCTTCTGCTGGGGCGGCAACACGAGCTGGGACTACGCGATCAACGGCGGGGTACACGGCTACTCGGCGGGCGTGGCGTTCTACGGGCTGCCGTACATGAACGGGCGCGAGCCCAATGCCGATTCGCTGGCCAGGATCAAGGTGCCGTTCATGCTGCTGAGCGGGGCCAAGGATGCCCGCATCGGCGCGGCGATGCCGGCGGTGGACTCGGCGATGCACGCGCTGGGCAAGAACTACTACGGCCACAACTATCCCGGCGCGATCCACGGGTTCATGCGGGCGCAGGACGATCCCAATCCGCAGATCCGCGATCCGAACGAGGGCAAGGCGAACCTCGCCGCGGCCGAGGACGCGTGGCCGCGGACGGTGGCGTTCCTCAAGAAGTACCTGGGGCTCCGGTAGCGATCCGCCGGATTCCGGCGAGCGAGAATTCGGCGATGTGCTCGGCCGCCCGCGCCAGCTCGGCGGCGCCGGGCGGCCATCCCTTGAACGCGCTCTCGCGGAACTTGTCCGGCGCGTAGAACAGGAGCTGCGACTGCACGCTCATCACGCACCGCCTGACGCGGGCGTCGTTGGGCGTGCAGCCGAGCAGCTCGACCATGATGCGCCCCAGGTACTCGACGCGCGGCATCAGGGCCTGCTCGGCGATCCAGGGGGCGAGCGGCGTGGGGTCCGACGTCTCGTGGCGCATGAGCTGGTGGATCCACGACACGCGGGCCGCATCCACGTGCGGGTCGCGGCCGGCGATGAGCGGGAGATAGGCGCGCACGTAGTGGCGCAGCCGCTCCTCGGCGGGCATGTCGGCGGGGGCGAAGATCTGCGCCTCGCTCACGGCGCGGATGGCGGTGATCGCCGCGTTCACGACCTCGCGGTAGAGGCCCAGTTTACCGTCGAAGTGGTAGTTCACCGCGGCGACGTTGGCCCCGGCCTCGGCGCAGATGTCGCGCACGCTCACGTTGTGATAGCCGCGCTCGGCGAACAGGCGCGTGGCGGCGTCGAGCAGCCGGGCCCGGGTGTCGGGATCGGGCGCCGCGGGCGCCGGCGGGGCGGGGGCGTGTTTGACGCTCACGACAGGGTCCGCCGGAAGAGCAGGGTGGCCGCGGTCATGAACACCACGGTGAAGCCGGCAAGGATGAGCAGATCTCCTCCGATGGCGGCGAATCCCGTGTTCTTGAGCACCAGATCCTGCAGCGCGTTCACCGCGTAGGTGAACGGGTCCACGACGGCGATGGCGCGCATCCAGGCCGGGAACGCAGCCTGCGGCCAGATGGCGCCGCTGGGGAACCAGAGCAGCGTGTTGAGCACGCCGAACAGGGCGCGCGGGAGGAGCGGATCCTCCATCCGCACCATGAGCAGGAACATCATGCTCACCAGCGCGATCGAGGTCATCGCGATCACGATGAGCAGGCGCGCCAACCGCAGGGGCGCGAACGGATCGGGCACGCCGGCGATGGCGGAGCCGATCAGCGTCAGCACGCCGCCGGCGAGCATCGCCTTGATGGCGCCGGAGACGTTGAACCCCATGATCAGCTCGAGCCGCGTGATCGGTGTGACGAGGTAGCCCTCGTGCAGCCCGCGCGCCTTGTCGTCGATGAAGATGATCCCGCCGCCGATCATCACCATCATGAAGATGGACATGACGATCGTGCCGGGGAGCAGATACTGGATGTACGGCACGTACGGGTAGAGCTCCACGGGATCGAGCGTCGTCTGGCGGCTGATCCGGTCGGTGGAGGGGGGCGGCGCGTCGTACGCCTGCACGAGGCTGCCGATCGTGCCGGCCAGCGTCGCACTGGTGATGTTGTCGGTGTTGTCCTCGATCAGGGCCACGTGCGGATCGTCGCCCGAGAGCTGGCGCCGCGAGAAGCCCGGCGGGATGTCGAGCACGCCGTTCACCTGGCCGTTGCGCAGCGCCGTGATGGCCTGCCCGCGGTCGGCGTAGGGGATCGTCTCGAAGGTCTGCGCGTTGGCGTTCACGGCGTTGGCCATGGCGTGCAGCCGCACGGCCGGGACGCCGCCGTCCTGATCCACGAGCGCCAGCTTGAGGTGCTTCACGTTGCCGCCGATCGCGTGGCCGAGCACCACGAGCTGCACCACCGGCATGAACAACGACATGACGATGAGCATCGGACTCTTGCGGAAGCGGCGCAGGTCGCGCTCGATGATCGCCCAGGCGCGTTGCATCTACCGCCCCCTCCGGGCCATGCTGCGGCGCTCGCTCATCGGCTGCTCCTGGAGCGCGTCGCGCAGCTGGTGCCCGGTGTAGTGCACGAACACGTCGTCCAGCGACGTGCTCTCCACGGCGAGCGACTTGACCGCGACACCGGCCTCGTTGGCCAGGCCGAGCAGCGCCGTCGTGGTCTGGGGGCCCGCCGTGGAGGTGAGCCGGAACACCGGCGCCTTCCCCTCGACGTGGTCCACGCCGGGGAGCGCCCGGAGCCGCTGGGCCCAGTCGGGCGGCGTGTCGGAGAAGCTCACCTCGAGCGTGTTCTCGCCGGGGATCTCGGCCTTGAGCTTCATCGGCGAATCGAGGGCCATCAGGTGGCCGTGGTCCACGATCGCGATGCGCTCGCACAGCTTGTCGGCCTCGTCCATGTAGTGCGTGGTGAGCAGCACGGTGAGGTTCCGCTCGGCCTTGATCTTGCGCAGCATCTCCCACACCGACGTGCGCGACACGGGATCGAGGCCCGTCGTGGGCTCGTCGAGGAACAGGATGCGCGGCTCGTGCACCAGTCCGCGGGCGATCTCGACGCGGCGCCGCATGCCGCCGGACAGGTTCTTCACCGGCGCGTCGGCCCACTTGGACAGCTCGACGGCGGCGAGCAGCTCGGCGATCAGCGGCTTGCGCCGCTCGCGGGGCACCCCGTACAGCTTGGCGAAGATCAGCAGGTTTTCATAGGCGCTCAGCTCGAGATCGCTCGTCATCGCCTGCGGAATGACGCCGATGGCGCGGCGCACGGCGTCGGCCTCGTGCACGATGTCGTGGCCGCCCACGATCGCCGTGCCCTCGGTGGGGGCGAGCAGTGTGGTGAGCATCCGGATCAGCGTGGACTTGCCGGCGCCGTTGGGGCCGAGCAGGCCGAAGATCTCCTGCTCGTCCACGGCGAACGTGATATGGTCCACCGCCGTGAAGTCGCCGAACCGCTTCGTGATGCCGCGGACGTCGATCGCGGTTCTCACTGGACCTTCTTGAGCGGGAGCAGCACGTACGCCGTCATGCCCACGGCGAGGCGGCGGTCCTTGTTGTTCACGCGAAGGCGGATCTCGAACGTACGGATGTCGCGCTTGGTGCGGCTCACGTCGCGCTGCGTGGCGAAGCCGGCGTCCACGGCGCGGTAGAACACGACGCCGGGGCGCTCGCTGCCGGAGGGGAGGCGCACGGTGAGCGTGTCGCCCAGCCGCACGTGGTCGATGTACGTCTCCTCGACGTCGGCGCGCACCCAGAGGCTGTCCGGATTGACCAGCGTGAGCACCGGCTGGCCGGCGCCCACGAACTCGCCCACGCGCACGGCGCGCACGTCCACGTAGCCCGCCAACGGGGCGCGGATCTCGGTGTAGCCGAGCCGGACGTCGGCCTTCTTGGTCTGCGCGACGGCGGCGGCCTGCTGCTGCCGCGCGGCGAGGAGCGCGCTGCGCCGGGCGGCGACCTGATCCTCGGCCGCCTGCGCCAGGGCGAGCGACGCGCGCTCGGCCCGCACGTTCTGCTGCGCGGCGTCGAGCCGCGATTTCACGACCGTGTACCCGGTGCGCGCCGAGTCGAGCTGCTGGGGCGAGATGCCGCCGGCCTTGTACAGCGCCTCGAGCCGGCCGAGCACGAGCCGGCTGTTGACCTCGGTGGCGGAGTCCTCGGTGGACTGGGCCACGGCGGCGTCGAGCGCGGCGCGCGCCTGGCGGAGCTGCTGCTCGGCGGCCGTTTCCTGGTAGCGGAGGTCGGCCTCGGAGACCTGCACCTGCGACGACATCGCGCGGGCGTTGTGCGAATAGAAGGTCTGGTCGGCGGCGAGCTCGGCGGGCTGGAGCACGGCGAGGAGCTGGCCCTCCTTCACGGAGTCGCCCTCGGCGACGAGCAGCCGGCTCACCTGGCCGCTGATCTGCGGGCTCACGACGACGTCGTTGGTGGTGACGATGCCGGTGAGGGTGAGTGAGGAGGGCGGCCGGAAGGCGAAGTACACGGCGACGGCCGCCGCGAGGGCGACGATGCCGAGACCGACGAGCAGGGGCTTGCGTTTCATGCGGTGCGCTCCGAGCCGTGGCCGCGGGGGGATCGGCGCGCCGGCGTACAGGGTTCAAACGGATGTATAAAACGGTCGTTTGAATCCGGCAAGGGGCGTCAGCTCTCGAGCACCTCTCGGATCTTGGCCACGAGCGTCGTCGGCGTGAACGGCTTCTGGAGATAGGGGACACCCTCTTCCATGATGCCGTGGCGCAGAGCAAGGTCGCCGGTATAGCCGGACATGAAGAGCGTCCGGAGGGCGGGGCGCAGCGCGGCGATCTGCCTGGCCAACTCGGGGCCGCGCATGCCGGGCATGACGACGTCGGTGAGCAGGAGGTGGATCGAGCCCGGACGGCGGGCGGCGAGGGCCAGCGCCGATGGGCCGTCGGCGGCTTCGAGCACCGTGAACCCGCTCCGTTCGAGCACGCGTTGTGTCATGGTGCGCACCGCGGCGTCGTCCTCGACGAGGAGGATGACGCCGGCGCCCGGTGCTGACGCGGGGGTGGCGCCCTCGCCGCCGGCGAGCGTTTCGGGATGGACCGCCGGCAGGTAGACGGTGAACGTCGTGCCCGCGCCGCGTTCGCTGATCACCCAGATATGTCCGTTGGCCTGCTTGACGATGCCGTAGACGGTGGCGAGTCCGAGGCCCGTGCCGTGGCCAGACGCCTTGGTGGTGAAGAACGGCTCGAACAGGTGCTCGCGGGTTTCTGCGTCCATGCCGTGCCCCGAGTCGCTGAACGACAGCTTCGCGTACGGGCCCGGGGGCATGGGCCGGTGCATGGCGGAGAAGTCGGCGTCGAGCTCCACGGCACCGGTCTCGACGACGATCTTTCCGCCGTCGGGCATCGCGTCGCGGGCGTTCACGGCGAGGTTCATCAGGATCTGGTCGAGCTGTCCGGGGTCTGCCCGGACGAACACGGGCTCGGCGCCGGACCGGATCTCGATGGTGATGTCCTCGCCGACCATGCGGCGGAGCATCTTGGCGGTGGCGCTGACGGCGTCGTCGAGGGAAAGCACCTGGGGCTCGATCACTTCCTGGCGGCTGAAGGCCAGGAGCTGGCGGGTGAGGCCGGCCGCCGACTTCGCGGCGCGCTGGACCTCGCGAAGGTCCTCGCGCAGCGGATCGTCCGCCGGCAGTTCCTCCAGCATGAGTTCGACGTGGCCGCCGATGACCGTGAGCAGGTTGTTGAAGTCGTGCGCCACGCCGCCCGCCAGGCGTCCCACGGCCTCCATCTTCTGGGCCTGCCGGAGTTGCTCCTCGGACAGGCGCTCGCGGGTCACGTCGCGGACGGCGGTGATGCGGCCGGGCCGGCCGTCGATGATGTGGTTGCGCGGCACGGCGAGGAGGCGCAGCGTGCGGCCGTCCTTGTGGCGGGCCAGGTGCTCGTAGGGCTCCTCGATGCCGTGGGCGACGCGGCGGTTGACTTCGTCGCGCGATTCGTCGGCGATCACGGTCGCGAGCGGCCCCCCGACGATCTCGGAGAGTTCGTATCCCAGCATCTCGGCGTATCCGTGACTCGCGTCGAGCACGGTGCCGTCGGCGTGGATGACGATGCCGCCGAAGGCAGCCTCGAGGAGCTTGCGGGCGCGGCGCTCGCTCTCGGCGAGGGCGAGCTCCGCGCGCTTGCGGTCGGTGATGTCCTGGGCGACGCCGACGAGGCGGTCGAAGTCGCCCGCGGGGTTGAACACCGGGCGGACGTGGGTCAGCACCCAGCGGATCTGCCCGTCGGGGCGAATCACCCGGTACTCGATGTCGCCCGGATCCTCGCCTCGGCGTGATCGGCGCATGTGCTCGGCGAGGGCGCCGCGATCGGCGGGGGCGACCGTGTCGAGCAGGGCGGTCGGGCGCCGGTAGAGGGCCTCGCGGGACCGGCCCCAGATCTCGTCGAACGCCGGACTGACGTACAGCATGGCGCCGCTCGCGCCGTCGACGAGGAACACGACCTCGCGGAGGTTGTTGGTGATCTGCCGCAGCCGGAATTCCTGCTCCTCGAGGGCATGCTGGGCTTCCAGATGGGCGGTCACGTCCTCCTGGCTGGCCACGTAATGCGTGATGCGGCCGTCGGCGTCGCGGACGGGGGAGATCCGAACCCGATCGACGTACGTCTCGCCGGTCTTGCGCCGGTTCACCAGGGTGCCCTGCCACGTGCGGCCGCTCGTGATGGTCGCCCAGAGCTCGTGGTACACGTCGCGGGGCGTTTCCCCCGACTGGAGGATCTTCGGCGTGCGGCCCACGGCCTCGGCGGCCGCAAACCCCGTGTTGGCCTCGAACTGCCGGTTCACGTACTCGATGGTGCCGTGCGTATCGGTGACGACGACGGACGCCGGGCTCTGGTCCACGGCCAGCTTGAGTTTGCGGATGAGCTCGCCCTGGCGCTCGTGCTCGGTGCGCATCGTGTGTTCGGCGAGGGCGCGCCGCACGGCCGGCCCGAGGCGGCCGAGGTTGATCTTCAACACGTAGTCGGTCACGCCCTGGCGCATGCATTCCACGGCGCGCTCCTCGCCGAGGGTCCCGGTCACGAGGATGAACGGCGCCTCCACGCCCCGGGTCCGAAGCAGGCGGAGGGCGTCCATGCCGGTCCACGAGGGGAGGCTGTAGTCGGCGAGCACGACATCGAACGGTCCGTGCTCCAGGGCGGTGTCGAACCGGTCACGCCCCTCGGCGACAGTGGCAGCCACCGCGAAGCCGTCACGCTCCAGCGCGGCCACGCACAGCTCCACGTCGGCCGGATCGTGCTCGACGACGAGCGCGCGCAGGGGCGCCGTCACGCCGAGTCCTTCGTGTCGGGCGGCGGCTCGTTGACCGACAGCCAATACCGCCCGATCTGCTGGACGAGGTCGCGGAACCGCGCGAACTCGACGGGCTTCTGCACGTAGCTGGTGGCCCCCAGTTCGTAGCAGCGCGCGATGTCCCGGTCGATGGCCGACGAGGTCAGCACGACGACGGGGATCGCGTGCGTGCGGGCGGACGACCGGATCCGTTCGAGGACCTCGATGCCGGTCATCTTGGGGAGTTTGATGTCCAACAGCACAAGCCGGGGGGGCGCGGCCGACCGCGGGCCGGCGCGTTCCTGCGCGAGGCCGAGCTCGGCCAGCGCGTGGACCCCGTCGCGGGCGACACGAAGACGATCAGCCAGGCCGATGTCGGCCAGCGATTCGCGGACGAGCTCGACGTCCGCCGCGTTGTCCTCGACGAGGAGGATCGTGGTCTCCCGCACCGTCACGCGCCGTCCTCCGGGTCGCCGATGGTGAAGTAGAAGGTGGCGCCGCGGTCGGGCGCCGCCTCGGCCCAGATGTCGCCGCCGTGGTTGAGGATGATCCGGCGAACCGTCGCCAGTCCGACGCCGGTGCCTTCGAACTCATCGTTCGCATGGAGCCGCTGGAAGACGCCGAACAGTTTGTCCGCGTACTGCATGTCGAAGCCGACGCCGTTGTCCTGCACGGAGACGACGACGCGATTTC
This sequence comes from Gemmatimonadaceae bacterium, assembly GCA_046706905.1. Lineage (GTDB taxonomy): Bacteria > Gemmatimonadota > Gemmatimonadetes > Gemmatimonadales > Gemmatimonadaceae > JAGWRI01. Next base: position 2,216 of record JBJKPA010000242.1, on the reverse strand, counting down.
CCAGGGAGTTGGCCGCGACGCGGATCTCGGCGGGATTGCGGGGCCGCGTGTACTTGACCGCGTTGCTGAGCAGATTGGTGAACACGATGCGCAGCAAACCGGGGTCGCAGGCGAGCGTAGGGAGCGCCTCGACGCGCCAGACGACCGCGCGGTCCGCGGTCTCGGGTTGGAGATCCTGGATCACGCGCTCGACGACGCCGTTGAGCCCCGTGGGCGTGGGGCGCGGGGTCTGACGTCCGACCTGGGCCAGGTTGAGCAGATCGTCGATGAGGCGTCCCATGTGCTGCGTGCCGTCCACGATTCGCTGCAGGTAGTGGCGGGCCTTCTCCGAAAGCTGATCGTGGGCCGTTTCCCGCAGGAGCTGCGCGAACCCGTCCACCTGGCGCAGCGGGGCGCGGAGGTCGTGGGACACCGAGTAGGTGAATCCCTCGAGTTCACGGTTCGCCGCCTGCAACTGCGCCGTGCGCTCCGCCACGCGTGCTTCGAGCTGGGCGTTGAGGCGCTGGATCTGGCGCGCGGCGCGCCGGCGCTCGCGGACCTCCCGGCGGATCCGCTCCATCCGCCGGCGCTCGCTCACGTCGCGGATCGCCGCCATGGCGAACTGTACGCCCTCCAGGCTCAGCGGGCTCAGGCTGATCTCGACCGGGAACTCGGTGCCGTCGGCCCGCAGGCCGGAGAGCTCCAGTCCGCTGCCCATGGGACGGGTGCGCGGATCGGCGAAATAGCCGGCGCGGTCGCCGTCGTGGACGGCGCGGTATCGCTCCGGGACCAGCGCTTCGATCGGCAGTCCGACCAGGTCGGCGCGCGGGTAGCCGAAAAGCTTCTCACAGCCGGTGTTGACCAGGCCGATGCGGCCCGTGCGGTCCACCAGAACGATCGCGTCGGGCGCTGCGTCGAGCGCGCGCCGGAAATCCTCGCTCAGGTGGGTGATCGGCATGGGGCAATCCTACAGGCCGCGGGGCGGGGTTGGCATCCGGACATACCCGGGGGCTCCCCGTCACTCCGCCGCGGGCACCAGCCCGAGTCGGACGGCGTACCGGACCAGCGACACGAGATCGTGGAGCCCGGTGCGCTTCATGATCTCGCTGCGGTGTGTTTCCACGGTCTTGTCCTTGATGCCGAGGCGCTCGGCGATCTCGGGCGTCGTATAGCCGCGGGCCACGAAGCAGAGAATCTGCAACTGCCGCGGACTCAGGCGGGCGAGGTCGCGGCGCGCTTCCAGGGCCGCCTCGACCGCGGGCCCGAGCCGGTGGAGGCGATCCTTGAGCACGAGCGTCTCGGCGCCGGCGCGCAGGCATGCGACCGCGGCGGGCTCGTCTAGGGCCCCCGAAACGAGAATGAAGGGCGCGCCCGGCCGCAGCGACTGGAGCACGCCCAGCGCCGCGAGCGGGTTGAAGTCGGCCAGGGCGTGGTCGGACAGGACGACGTCCGGATTGAACTCGCCCAACGCGCGGACGAACTGATCGCGCGTCGAGACGCGTGCGCAGCGCACGTTGAGCCCGGCCCGCACGAGATGCGACTCCGCCAGCTCGGCGTCGGCGGCGCTGTCTTCGAGCAACAGAACGCGTAGACGAGTGCTCAAGACCGATCGGCCCCCTCCAACTCCGTCGCAGGCCGCAAGCGGTCGGGGCGGCGTCGCCTCTCCCAGATGCGGCAGGCCCGGAACGAAACGATAGTTCTAACCGAGTCTACCGCAGCCCGGGCGTTCGGTCCATCCGGGCATCCCCTGAGCGACCCGCGGCCGCACGGTTCCCCAACTCGTCGCGCGGCGCCATCTTAGCTCCATGCCCACGCTCTACTTCGTCAATGTCACGATCCACGTGCTGGCCGCGCTGTTCTGGCTGGGCGGGATGTTCTTTCTGGCCGTGGTCGGCGCACCCGCGCTGCGCGCGATCGAATCTCCCTCGCTGCGCCAGCAGCTGTTCGAGGAGCTGGGCGTGCGATTCCGGACCGCTGGGTGGTGGGCGATCGGGATCCTGGTCGTGACCGGCGTGATCAACCTGCACTACCGGCACTGGCTCCAGTGGCACGGGCTGCTGGACAACCCGGCGTTCTGGCGCACGGCGCAGGGGCATTCGCTGGCGCTCAAGCTCTTCTGCGTGGTGGCGATGATCGTGATCAGCTTCGTGCACGACTTCATCACGGGGCCGGCGGCGGGGCGCGCGCAGCCGGGATCGCCGGAGGCGACGGCGCTGCGGCGGCGCGCCGCGCTGCTG